>JBIJDL010000462.1:0-5192 GCA_044344195.1 Candidatus Hydrogenedentales bacterium | reverse complement strand
GGACTCGAACCCCCGACCGGCTGATTACAAATCAGCTGCTCTACCAACTGAGCTACACCAGCTTGTCGTCGGTCAAAAAGACAGCCGCCTCATCCGAGGCGGCTGCACGTAGACTAACAAACATAAGCAGGCCATGTCAACCTCCGGGCCACTTTTTTTCAGCGGCCCGGCAACTTTTTTCTCAATCGGCCGGTACCGCGACCGTGGCCTCGGCCGTGATGGAGACACCATTGGTCACGCTGAAGCTATTATTCACCACCACGATGTAGAAAGTGGCGTTTGCGGAGCCCAGATCGGCCTCGTAGTCCTCAAAGACCAGCGTGGATCCATTGGAGGGCAGCACGGTTCCTGGAAGGCCTTCACGATACACGACCACGGTAATGCTCTGGTTGCGCGTGTCGGCGGTCCACTCGTCCCGATTGAAGGTCAGTGTGAGCGTATCAGAGTCCGGCGCGACCGCGAGGCGCGCGATACGCGTGCTCAGAGGCAGAATGGCGGACAGTTCCACATCGGCACCACCCGTGGCACCGACAATGGCCCCATCCTCGATGGCTTCCGGCGCGAAACGCTCCTCATCCAGCACCAGCGGGAGCCGACCTTCGTCACTGGAGCGAAGCACCCCACTCGGCCCATGCTCAAAGGCCAGGTCGAGTGCGTAGTTCAGGTAGGCTTCGCCCAGAGGCACGTCGAGGTGGGCGAAGAACGCATTGTCGATAGCACCCGCCGTAAGGCGTGAGGCCGTGTCATAGTTCAATAGATTCGCCGAATCCAAGGCAATGCGAATCTCTTCAAGCAGCCCCTTCACAGGCCCCGTACCCTGGGCCACATAGGCCAATGCCGGTTCGGGCTGGTAGTGGTTCAGGACAAAGCGGAAGAAGTCCTGGCTCGCGGCGGCATAGCCCGCCATGTCGGCATCGATGGGCGAGAACACGGGCGTGGAGAGGAGTGCGAAGTCGCCGTCCAGTTGGCTGCGGTTGGCGCCGATACCGCCGATTTCCTGGCCTACGTGGAGTGCTAGCCCTTCTGTGATTCCGGCGACGAAGGAAACCGCGCCACCATCGGCCGCGCTGGCCATGGTGACCTCGGGATAGTCGTAGCCATCCACAACGGCACGGGTCACGACTTCAGCGATCACCTGACTGGCGCCCAGCACCTGAGCGATGTCGGTATTTTGCGGATCGGCACCCAGGCGGTCGGCGTTCCAGGTGGAAATTGCCAGAAGCTGGCGGGGATCGACCACAACGCTGCCGAAGGGGCTGCCGGCATAGAAGACACTGTCAATGCTGCCAATGGCCGACGGATAGAGTTCTACCATGTTGAAGAATGTGACAGTATGAGCCCCGCTGAGGGTCACCAGGCGCGGACTCCTGGAAAGTACCCCTTCAAAAGCGCCCTGGGTGGCCTGCAGACCGTCTCGCAGTGCCAAAAGCGTTTCGTCGAGCTGTTCTTCGGTAAATTCAAGGTCGCCGAAGGACGAGGGACTCAGAATATTGCCGAGGCGCAGGGCGGTAAGCTGGTTAAGCAATGCCGGACTCAAGCTCACATCCCAGAAATCGTTCCAGTTTGTTCCCGTGGCCGCTTTGCCGGGTTGGCTGGTGGCGACGCGCTCAAGCACGCCGTCCGGCCGATAGACTACGGTATACAGGGCCGTCGCGGGCAGGCCGGTCACACTGGCCACCACGCTACCGGAGCGGATCTCGCCGAGAATCGGAACGACGATTCCGTCTTCGAGTTGCGCAAGAATATGGACTTTGGCTGGAACGCGGCTGCCCGTGGGCACTACGTCTTCCGCGTAGGGAATGGCGAGCAAAACGGGTTCGACGGCGCCGTCACCCGTGGTCGACATGTCCGTGCGATCGTTGTCGTGGGTGATGGTGAAAGTATCGCCCACCCGGTTGATCGTCTCGAAAACATTGAAGTTTATTTCGCGATTGACCCGAGTGATGCCAAAGTTGACGTTGCCTTCCAGGGCCCCTGCGGCAACAGTGATGCTGACGCCGTTGGCACTGGCGATACCGCCCTCTTCATCCAGTTGCGCCGAACCCTGCGGGGACTCAACCCGGATATAACCCGTGCGCGTCCGAGTGTGGCTGCCACCGCTGCTGGTGACGGTCAAGGAAACGTTGAAATTTCCCGCCGCCAGGTAGGTGTGCACCGGATTAGGCTCCGTGCTCCGTCCGCCATCCCCGAAATTCCACTGCCAACTCGTGACAGGGCCATCGGCAACGGTGGAGGAAAGGTCGGTGAAGGTGACCCGCAGGCCCGTATTTCCCGAGCGAGGCGTGGCGGAAAAGTTCGCCACCGGCTCGGGATCTGGGGTGACCGGGGGACACCCTACGAGGGCCAGAGCGGCTGCGAACACAGTAAACATATGAGTAAAGGACCAGCGAGGCATGGCGGTTAAGTCTCTCCTGAGTTTGTTCCTCTACGGATTTGAATCGATCCAGGGATATAGATTCCCTGCCCGGAGCATATACAAATCCCCAATTCGTCTACCAGTTTGCGGGAATGTAAAGAAAAAGTCAACTAAATACCCGGAGTGCCTGCAACTTAATTCTGGAATTTCGGAGATTGCCCCTTGCACCCCGGATGTACCCGCCCGCCCGGGGCGACTTGCGCCCCCTTTTTGCTCTTTGTTAAAGTAGCCTCATGAACCCTTTCCCCGCCAGAATTCTGTCGTACCGGCACCTCGAATGCACCGTTCGATACCGTCGCCGCACCGGCTTCGCTTCCGTTCTGCACGCCGTCTGAAACCGGCACCCTACCTCTTCCACCCCAGCCCCGGCTGTTTTCTATGGAGCATTTTCCATGACACTGATTGAAGAACTTTCCTGGCGCGGTCTGCTCCACCAGCAGACCCACGAAACCATCGGTGCCGAACTGGAAAAAGGTCCCATGACCCTCTACTGCGGCTTCGACCCCACGGCGGACAGCCTTCATGTGGGTAGTCTGGTGCCGATCATGGGCCTGGCCCACTTTCAGCGCGCGGGCCATCATCCCATCGCCCTCGTGGGCGGAGGCACGGGGCTCATCGGCGATCCCAGCTTCAAGGCGACGGAACGGTCCCTGCTGACGAAGGAGCAGGTGGAGTTCAACGCTGCGGGTATTCAGAAGCAGTTGGCGCTGGTGCTCGACTTTGAGGGTCCCAATGCGGCCATCCTCCTGAACAACATCGACTGGCTCGGCAAACTGGGCTTCATCGACTTCCTCCGCGACGTGGGCAAGCACTTCAGCGTCAACGTCATGCTCGCAAAAGAGTCGGTGCGCCAGCGCCTCGAAGACCGGGATCAGGGGATTTCCTACACGGAGTTCACGTACAGCCTCCTTCAGGCCTATGATTTCATGCAACTCAATGAGCACCATGGTTGCCGCCTCCAGATCGGGGGCAGCGATCAGTGGGGCAACATCGTGGCCGGCATGGATCTTACGCGCCGGGTACGAAATGCGGAGACCTTTGGCCTGACCCTCCCTCTGGTCACCAAATCGGACGGCTCCAAGTTCGGCAAATCGGAATCGGGCAACATCTGGCTTGACGCCGCCCGCACCTCGCCTTACAAGTTCTACCAGTTCTGGCTGAACCAGGCGGACGCCGACGCCGCGCGCTACCTGAAGTATTTCACCTTCCTTGACCGCGAATGCATCGAGGACTATGAGCGTCAGATTGCCGAAGAGCCCCACAAGCGCGCCGCCCAAAAGCGTCTTGCGGAGGAAGTCACGCGGATGATCCACGGCGAAGAGGCTCTGGCCAACGCGGTGAAGGCCTCCCTCGCCATGTTCGGCGGCGATCTGCGCGGACTGGATGAAGCGACGCTGGCGGACCTCTTCAGCGAAGTGCCCGGCAGCATCCTCTCCCCCGCGCTATTGACGGCGGGTCGGAGTCTTCTGGAAGTTCTGGTCGAGGCGGGCGTCTTTCCAAGCAAAGGCGAGGGACGCCGCACCGTGAAGAACGGCGGACTCTACCTGAACAGCGTCCGCGTGGAAGATGAAGCCGCCGTGCTCAGCGCGGAGTCGCTGCTCACCGGATCAATGGCCGTAGTGCGCGTGGGAAAGAAGAATTACCACCTGCTTAGGTTTGAATAGGCATCAAAAAGGGCTTGCGGTGCTGGGCCTTGGTGCCACACGATCTCGCCGCAGGCGAGTTCGAGTGCGCTGAGCTTCGGCCACTTCGCGCCATGGCAAGACCCAACGCTGCCCTTTTGCACCCGCATTCAAATGGCTCCGTGTTTCAAAAGGACCGTTCAAGAGCAACTGAAGGCCCAGGTTCAATCCACACATCACACTCGAACTCGCCTTTCGGCGAGATCGTGTGGCACATTAGACACACTGCCGACCCGAGCATGCCTCTTATCCTTCCCCCTTAGCGCTGCTTTCTGAATTCGCCCGGGGTTACGCCGCAGAACCGCTTAAAAGCCACGGAGAAGGCGAACTCGTTGTGGTAACCCACCATCTCAGCGACATTGCGGATCTTGCAGTCGAGGATGATGAGCAGGTCCTGCGCGCGCTCCATGCGCAGGCGGGTTACCATGCGCATGGGTGAAGTGCCCGTGGCCGCCTGGACCATGCGATGAAGGTGGGCCACCGACACGTGCAACTCTTCCGCCATGTGCTCCACTTCCCACTGGTGGTCGAGGCTCGCATTGACCTTTTCCCAGAGCTTGTCCAGGCGAACGTGCAGATCGCTGCCCTCGGACTCCACCCCATGGCCGAACTCCCGCTCAAGATAGAGGGCGATCAGTTCCGCATGAAGGCGCGCCGCCCGGGGCGAGGAGCGGCTGATACCGTGAGATTCCCGCAGAAACTCTGCCATGGATTTTTCCAATTGGGACGTGAGGGCGGTTCCCCGCACCACGATGGTTTCCTCACGCAGGTGTCGCCAGCGGCCTGTGTCGGTCAGGTGGAACCAGAGAAAAGACCAGGGGCCCCGGTAGGGCCGGTAGTTGAAGGCGGTACCCGCGGGAATGAGCAGGGCCTGATCGCGGCCAACGCGGCGGACGGGATATTTGCTGAAGACCTGTCCGTGTCCCTTAAAGGGATAGAGTAAAAGGTGAAATCCAGGATTCGTACGGCCGATTTCATAGCCGGGATGGGCCTCGGTGATTCCGCCCTCCGCGATCCCCTTCTTCTCCACCACGGCCGCGCGCTCGGATCGGCGGGGGAAATAGTGCTCACGGCAGTAGGGCGACCACTTCTTC
>JBIJDL010000461.1:0-5194 GCA_044344195.1 Candidatus Hydrogenedentales bacterium | reverse complement strand
GCCCGCCGCGACTCGCATCGGCCAATTGCACGCGCTGAAGGGACTCGCCCTCCACACCGGGAATCCCATAGACTGCCGCGAGGTCTTTATTCACATAGGCGTAGTCCGACTGGATCAACTCCAGCAGGCTTCGGTCTTCGCGGATGATGCTGTTGAAGTAGGTGTAGGCTTCGGTGCGCATGGCCGCCTGAAGCGCGGGCGTGTACTCGGGGAAGCGCTTCTCGTCGGGCTTCACCATCTCACCCAACTGGGAGATGCCCATCCACTGTCCGCCAAACTGCTTGCCCAGCGCTTCGGCCTTGGGGTCCTGCAGCATGCGGGTCACCTGCGCCTGGATCTCGTTCGGATCCTGGAGCGCGCCCGAGGCCGCCGAGGCCAGCAGGGTGTCGTCCGGCATGCTGGACCAGAGGAAATAACTCAAGCGCGAGGCCAGCTCGTAACCGCCGAGGGCATAGTTGCCCTTTTCTTCCGGGTGGGGCTCCGCGAGGAACATGAAGTGGGGCGACACGAGCGCCGCCTTCATCGCCAACTTGATGGACTTCTCATAGCTGTCATCCCGGGCCTGACCGCGATCGAACATCTGCAACAGGCCTTCAAGCGACTCCTGCGGCGGCGGCTTGCGCCAGGCGCGATAGGCAAAAGCCTCCAGCACTTGCTTCGCCGCGTCCCGCGCGGACAGGGTCTCTGACGGACGCACCGGGATCAATTTCGCCAGCCGCTCGCCCGCTTCTTCCGCGCGCTCCGGCAGGGCCGTCTCCAGCGCCACGTCGGCACCCGCCAGATACTTCTCCATCTGGATCGCGGACAGAAACAGCGCCGCACCGTCGTTGTCAAAACCCTCGCCGCCCGCGCCGTCCGCCGGGAACAAATGCGCGACGCTCAATTCCACCCCAAGCAGATCGCGCAGGGTGTACTCGTACTCCATGCGGTTCAGGCGCCGACTCATCACGTCGCCGCTGTACCACGCCACCGACTCTTCGTTCGCCAGCAGGTTGCAGTCCGCCTCGTCGATCTGGAGCGTTCCGATCCACTTCGTGATCAGCGCCCGCTCTTCATCGGTCGGCTGGTTATCGTCCTTCCGAGGCGGCATCTCCTTGTTCTCGATGCGCATCCCCGCCCGCTGCCAGATCGCCAGCGAATCAATCGCCTGATCCCGCGTCGTGAAGCGATCCAGATTCAGGTCGCCCTTGGTCACGTCGGCGTCGTGACACTCCGTGCAGTATTTCACCATCAAAGGACGGATCGCGGTCTCAAAAGGAATCTCATCCTCGGCCCGCGCAGCACCGGAAGCCAATAAAAGGGCCGAGAGGCCCAGAAAGGCCCCGGCAGGAAAAACGTAATCGCTCAACTTCTTGATCACGGTCAATTCCCGTTCAGTTGCGCCCCCCGGCAGGCAACAGTGACTTCCGCGCCTCGAACCCGGAGGTCCCGGCGGCAGATTGTGGCTTTTCCAAATACTGGATGTTCAATTATACCAGAAGGTTTCACCGACCCCCAATCTATTTCCGTAATTCCGCAACGCGGGGCGGGCCCTCAGCGGCCCGCACCGAATCTGATCGATTGCGCGGAATGTTCTGTGCCGGGTTCGAGAGCAACTGTGCTACCATAAACGTCGCGGGCGGTTCGCGCTGGCGATGCGTACCGGCCACGCCCGCCGGAGTACCTGCCATGTTGCGAGTAGCACCCCTCTTCCTGATCACCCTCGGTCTCGCCCTCAACGCCCCGGCGCAAGTCACGGTCGACTTCAGCGCCAACCTGAATCTCGGGGCGGGCTATCTCGAAGCCACCTTCACCGACGGCACCGCCACCGGGGACCCGGCCATCACCGCCTGGGCCTGGGACTTCGGCGATGGCGGCACCAGCACGGAACAGAACCCCGTCCACGCCTTCACGAGCGGTGGCACCTACGATGTCACCCTGACGGTCACGGTGGAAGGAACCGACCACAGCCTGACCCGCGAGCGTCTGATCAGCGTCGCCAATCTCGACACGCCGGCCAGCGGCGCCATCGCTCTTTCCGGCGCGGCTATTCTCATCAACAGCGGCACACGCCCCAAGGCGGAGGCCAAGGCACCCTTGGTGCTCTCGGAGGAGATCGAGAAGCGGAGCGGTCTCACGCTGAATACGACAACCACGCTCCCGACCACGGGCAACGTGATCGCCATCGGGGCCTACCAGAGCAGCAAGGTCATAAGTCCCGAGGGCTACACTATCTTCTGCGAAAACAACAACGGCCGCACGATTGTATGGATCCTCGGCAACGGCCCTCAGGGCGCGCTCTACGGCACCGGTGCCCTGCTCCGCACCCTGGAATGGGGGGCGGGCTCCATCAGCCTGCCCGAAGCCCTGGACGTTACCTCCTCGCCTACGTATGCCCTGCGCGGTCACCAGCTCAGCTATGGCAACACGGGCAACTCCTACGACGCCTGGGACAAGGCCACCTATGAGCAGTACATCCGCGAGCTGGTCATCTTCGGCACCAACGCGATTGAGAATGCCTTCACGGACGATACCAGCCCCCACTTTCCCCCCAGTGCGGATGAAATGCAGGTGAGCATCAGCGAGATCTGCGCGGATTACGATATTGACTACTGGCTCTGGGCCAATGTCATCGGCGCCCTGCCCGGCAGCACCGCCAGCGAACTGGCGCGCCATGAGGCGCTCTACGAACAATTGCCCCGCCTCGATGCCGTCTTCGTGCCCGGCGGCGACCCCGGCGACAACGACCCCCTCGATGTCATGGCCTATCTCGAGCAACTCGCGACGGTGCTCCGAGAGCATCACCCAGACGCCGAACTGTGGGTCTCCAATCAAGGTTTCGAGCCGGAAGAAAACGACGCCTTCTTCGACTACCTCACCACGGAGCAGCCCACGTGGCTCGCGGGTGTGGTCTATGGTCCCTGGACCAAGCTCAGCATCGCCGAGGAGCGCCAGCGCACACCGAGCCGCTACCCCATTCGCCACTATCCCGACATCACCCATAACGTTCGCTGCCAGTTTCCCCAAAAGGATTTCGACCGCAGCTTCGCCCACGCCCTCGGTCGCGAGGCCATCAACCCCCGCCCCACGGCCAACATCAGCGTCCACGACTATAACGCGCCCCAGACCATCGGTTTCCTGGCCTATACCGAGGGCGTGCACGACGATGTGAACAAATTCATCTGGAGTATGCGCGCGTGGGGCACGGAAAACACGGCGGAGAGCATCCTCACCGAATACAGCCGCTTCTTCTTCACGCCGCAGGTCGCCACCGCCGCGATGGACGGCATACTCGCGCTGGAAGACAACTGGACGAAGCCCGCCCTCACGAATGCGGGCGTGGATGAAACCTTCATTCACTGGAGTGAACTGGAGCAGGCCAATCCGGGCCTCGCGGCCAACTGGCGCTGGAACCTCAACCTGACCCGCGCCTACTACGACAAATTCGTGCGCGAGAAGGTCGTCGATGAGGCGGGTTACGAAGAGGCCGCCCTGGCCCTGCTGCGCAACGCGCCGACGCTGGGCACCGAAAGCGCCGTCAATGCCGCGCGAGCCGAACTGAACAAGGCCGACACCCTTTCCGCCGAGCAGACCGAACGCCGGAATCGTATCGTCGCGCTGTGCAACACGCTGTGGACACAGATCGGTTTTCAACCCAGTGTAGACAGCCCCTTTCTCGCCAAGAATCCGGAACGGGGCGCGATCCTCGACACCCTGGATCATCCCGCCAACAACCGGCCGTTCCTGGAGAACGTATTCGAGCAGGTGGCCGCCATGGCCACCGAAGATGAAAAACTGGCCTATCTCGACGAGATCGTGAACTGGGAAGATCCGGGCCCCGGCGGCTTCTACGACGACCTCGGCTCGGCCGAGCGCCAGCCCCATCTGCTCCACCCCTTCGACTGGGAGCAGGACCCCGGCCACGTGAAATCGCCGGGCAACGAGTTCTTCTGGCACAATCTGGATCTGAATGATCTCCAGCGGGCCGGCGGACGTCTGTCCTGGCAGGACCAGGCCTACACCCTCTACGGCCAGCCCCTGGTCATGCGCTACACGGATCTCGACCCCAATGCCCAGTACCGCGTTCGCGCCACCTACGCCGGACGCTTCAATCCCACCATGACCCTGAAGGCCGATGGTGCCTTGATCCACGACGCCGTGGGCAGCCAGATCTATCCGCCCCGTGAATATGACATCCCCGTGAGCGCCACCGCCGATGGTGTCGTGGAACTGCAATGGGATCTTGTTACCGGACGGGGCTGCCAGATTGCTGAGGTGTGGCTCATTAATACCGACGCCGCGGCCGAAGGTGAGGGTGAGGGTGAGGGTGAGGGTGAGGGTGAGGGTGAAGGTGAAGGTGAGGGTGAGGGTGAGGGTGAAGGTGAGGGTGAAGGTGAGGGTGAGGGTGAGGGTGAAGGTGAAGGTGAAGGTGAAGGTGAGGGTGAAGGTGAAGGTGAAGGTGAAGGCGAGGGTGAAGTTGTCGCTGATTTTGTCGCCAGCTTTACCTCCGGCGAAGTACCCCTGACCGTGCAGTTCACCGACAACTCCGATTCCGGCGGTAGTCCCGTCATTTCCTGGTTCTGGTCCTTCGGCGACAACACCTTCAGCAGCCTCCAGAATCCGAGCCACACCTACACAAGCGTCGGCAATTACACCGTCTCACTGAGCATCACCACCGGCAACGGAAGCGATGCCGAAGAGCGCCACCACTATATTATCGTCGGACCATCCTCGGGTGAAGGTGAAGGTGAAGGTGAAGGTGAGGGTGAAGGTGAGGGCGAGGGCGAGGGCGAGGGTGAGGGTGAGGGTGAGGGTGAGGGTGAGGGTGAGGGTGAGGGTGAGGGTGAGGGTGAGGGTGAAGGTGAAGGTGAAGGTGAAGGTGAAGGTGAAGGTGAAGGTGAAGGTGAAGGTGAAATCCCCAACGCCGAAGAGGCACTACTCGCGGCCTTCTCCAGCGCCGATGCCAACAGCGACGGACGCCTGAGCTACAGCGAAGCCCGGGCCCAGTTGCCCGGCCTATCCCGTGATCAGTTTGACGACATGGACGCCAACCAGGACGGCCTGCTCAGTCGCGCGGAACTGGGTGAAACCCCGGAACCAACCGGGTGCCCGGCAAGCAAGGCCGCATCGCGCTACTGGGGTGATCTGTTCCTCATGGGCCTGGCGATGCTGATGCTTCTCGGGAATCGCCTGCCGAAGTTTTCCTGATACTTAA
>JBIJDL010000081.1:0-17237 GCA_044344195.1 Candidatus Hydrogenedentales bacterium | reverse complement strand
TTTTGGCCTGTCGGTCCGTCGTCGTCAGGCCTTGCTCAAGGGCAGCAGGCGCACCACGGCCTCGGCCGCCCCCGCGCCACTCAGCACCGCCGTCACGTGATCGCCCCGTTGCAGCACGGTATCGCCATTGGGCAGGAGATCGTTGCCCTGGCGCGCAATGGTCACGAAGAGGCAGCGCGCGGGTAGCGGCAGCGCCTTGATGGCCTTGCCGTCCATCTCGGAGCCCTCCTGCACCACGAACTCCAGCAGCACCGGCTCGCGGTGCGCGGGAACATTCGGCTGACTCCGGTTGATATCCGCTTCGAGAAGCGCTTCGTAGATCGGCTCGGATCCCATCTGCTCCGACACCACCACGGCGAAAAGCGACGCGGTAATCAGCGGAAGCAGTTGGTGAAAGTCGCCCGTCATCTCCAGCACCAGCACGATACCCGTGATGGGTGCGCGGACCACCGCCGCGAAAAAGGCGGCCATGCCGATGGCCACGAAGGAGGCCGGCACGGGCGCCATGCCGGGAAAGAAATTGCCCGACACCGTGCCCGCCATCAAGCCGATGGCCGCGCCCATCACGAGCATGGGCGCAAAGATGCCGCCTGGCACGCCGGACATGTAGCAGAGCAGGGTCAACAGAAATTTACCCACAAAGAGCAGCAGCAGGAACCCGATGGTCTGCTCGGTCAAGGAGTCCCCGTGGAGCATCAGCTTCGTAATTTCGTGGCCACCGCCCGACAGCGCCGGCATCCACCAGGCCGCCAGGCCCACCACCAGCCCCACCGCACCAGCCCGCGCCCAGGCGGGCGACTTCAGCGGGCCGCTCGCCAGCCGCTGAATCTGCAGGAGCGACTTGGAAAAGCCTGCGCCCAGCACGCCCGCCGCAAGCCCGATGGCCACGCACACGGGTAGCGACGACAGCGGCGCGGCGGGAAAGCCCGTGGCCTGGAAGACATTCTCCGTCCCCCAGAAGGACGTGGCCACAATATCCGCGACGACAGCCGCAACCAGCGCCATGACGTAGGTCAGCGTGGAGAACTCCCGCTGCAATTCCTCGATGGTGAAAATAAAGCCCGCAAGGGGCGCATGGAAAGCCGCCGCCAGCCCAGCCCCCGCGCCGCAGGCCATCAGACGCGGCGCCGCCTTCGACGGAACGCGGAGCACGTCCGCCACCAGCTTGCCCACCGCCGCCCCCATCTGCACCGTGGGGCCCTCGCGCCCGAGGGAGAAGCCCGAACCGATGCACAACACGCCGCCCAGAAACTTCACCGGAAGAATGCGCGCCCACGGCATGGAATTGACGTGCATCAGCACGCCTTTCGTATGGGGAATCCCGCTGCCGCCCGCCTCCGGCGCAAAGCGCGACGTAAGCCAGCCCACAAAAGCGCCGCAGGCCCCCGCAATGAGCATGGGCACCACCCAGCCCCAGGCGGGATGCGTCGCGTGCAGATGATCCAGCAAATCGATCCGCGCATCCTCCGCCAGCACCAGCGCCCGCTGAAAAAACAGCGCCACGGCCCCCGCCACCAGCCCCACCACCGCCGCCCGCCAATACTGATGCTGCCGCCGGTCCCGCAGAAACTGCCAATGCTTTAAACTGTGCAACGTATCCAAATTTCCACCTGTCCCGAGCGTCCCGCGGTCCACGCCGCGATCACGACCACTCGCCCCCTGAGTGTACGCGAATCCGACCAGGCGGACAAATCACCCGGTGCCGCGCTCTGCCTGGAGGGCAATCCCGGGCCGCTGGGAGCGCAGGCGTCCCCGCCTGCAACGCGCCGAAGGCGCCAAAGTAAAGGCACGTACACACGAACTTCGAACATGGACCCGGAAAAATGTCTGGGTCCGCTCTGCTCATCCGGCAGGCGGGACGCCTGCGCTCCCAGCTTTGCGCATCTCGACGTTATTGAAACGGGCCTCTTCTATTGCTAGTATGCTGCTTGCGTGCAACTATTTACTATTTCAAGACGGAGGGGTTTCCCGTGCGCGGCTGGTATTCCCGGGGCTACCTGCCCCATTTTGACGAGCCGGACAGGATTCAGTTCATCACGTACCGACTGGCTGATTCCATGCCCCAATCGGTTCTCGAAGCTGCGGACGAAGCGTTGCGACGGGGCGAGATCACGGAAGCCGGACGGCGAAAGCGAATCGAGTACTACCTCGATCAGGGCCATGGCGCATGCTGGCTGAAGGACCCGGCTATCGCGGGGATGGTGGAGGAAAACCTGCGGCACTTCGACGCCGAACGCTATCGCTTACTCGCGTGGTGTGTCATGCCAAACCATGTCCACGCAATGGCGGAGATGATGGTCGGCTTTCCGCTGGAAGATGTGGTGCATTCGTGGAAGTCCTACACGGCTCACGAGATCAACCGGATACTCGGGCGACGCGGGCGCGTCTGGCAGCCGGAAGGATTCGACCGCTACATTCGAGACGAGAAGCATTTCAACAGGGTAATTGGCTATATTGAAGACAACCCGGTAAACGCAGGTCGGGTGAGGAGTGCTGAAGACTGGCCGTGGTGTAGCGCCCGGTTTCGCGGCGAATGGCTGTAGCGTCCACGTACGCCAGAACGAATGGGCTTGGGGATGTACACGTCTTCGAGCTGACGACGTGATGCTGAGATACCACAGGAAACGCGCACGGCTGGGAGCGCAGCCGGCCCGGCTGCATCGCGCCAAAGGCGCGAAAACGAACGCCGGAGCACTCGAACTTCTGACATAGCCTCGAATGGAGCCGATAGTCGGCTTTGCTCACCCTGCAGGCGGGCCGCCTGCGCTCCCAGCCTTGCGCGTCCTTGTTGTGTCGGCAGTTACGACGCCAGCTCGTAGACACGAAACGTCGCATCATGTATACCGCGCGTCCGGGTGAAAGCTGCGCAGCGCGCCCGTCGTCCCCATAGGGCTGAACTCGCTGGCTTCGGTCAGTTTCACGCCGTTCAACTCGCCACCACCCAATAACCCGTGGATCGTCGCGTTGAGGTGGATGCCGCGGAGGCCCGGCCATGTCTTCCCCCAAGCGGTCGGAGGCTCGGCCTGAAGCAAACTTTGAAAGATGGATGTTGTCGTGTAAACTCTAGTATAGCAATGACATGAACAAGGAGCGTTAACATGCTCGACAGAGACACAACCGCCAATATCCCCATCAAAGACGGCCCCTCGGGGTACGACTTCTGGCATTCTCCAACCCTGGAGGAACTCGCCGAGGCCCAGGGTGTCACGCCGATAGCCGACGTTCGCATCCTCTTCGGCACCTGGCCCGGCGAACCCGACGACGGCTTTGAAGCGCTGATTGACGAATTGCGGCATCCGAGAGCAACGCGGGGATGAACACTGTGCCGTCGGGCAAGGTGTTGCTCGATACCAATGTAGTTTCTTACTTGATGCGCGGCGGCGAACTTGCCCGGCGCTATCTGCCCCACCTCGACAACAAACTTGCGGCCATTTCATTCATAACCGTGGGTGAACTGTACTTCGGGGCCGAAAAGCGCGGTTGGGGCGAATTAAAACGACGGTCACTTGAAGCAACCCTACGCCGCTTCGTAGTCATTCCCTACGATGCCGAGATCGCGCGCCACTACGGTCGGGCGCTTGCGGAACGTCAACGCATCGGGCGACCTATCGAGACCAACGACGCGTGGATCGCCGCCTGTGCCTCGCGACATGCCATCCCGCTGGTGACCCACAATGCGGGAGATTTCCGGGATATCACTTCGCTGGATATCATCTCGGAGCAAGTCTAGAACGCCTGCGCTCCCAGCCGTGCGCGCCTTCACCATGTCGGTCGTCACAACGTCAGCTCGTGAACACAAGACGTCGCCTCACGTATACCGCGCATCCGGGTGAAAGCTGCACACCGCGCCCGTCGTCCCCGTGGGGCTGAACTCGCTGGCCTCGGTCAGTTTCACGCCGATGAGCTCGCCGCCGCCGAGAAGTTCGTGGATCTTCGCGTTGAGGTGGATATCGCGCAGGCCGGGGTAGCCGGGGCTCCAGCGGGTGCCTTGTTTGGGGCCGATGCCCATGAGTTCGCGCATGAGCTGGTGCAGGTGCTCGGCCATGTCTTCGGCCACGCGGTCGGAGAGGCCCTGGAGGAAGAGGTTGGACTCGGAATCGCCGGCCTCTTTCATCTCCGCGAGGAAATCGTCGACCTGGGGCCCGCTCGTGGTGAGCTGAAGGCCGATGGCGCTCATCTGGCCGCTATCAACGGGGTGGAAGTACTGCGCACCCGCGACAGTGTCGTCCCGCTCGCCGCCGATGACGATGGTGAAGCCGAAGCGGGCGATCTCCGTGCTCGCGGTCTCGGGGTCATAGACAATGACGGTGTCGCCGTCGGCCTGGCAGGGGTAGATGCCCATGACGCCCTGGGGCACGACCCAGTTGTTCGCCGTGGCTTTTTCGATCCATTCTTCCAGCAGCGCGTCGAGCTTTTCTTTGCTGTGGCCTTGCTTCTCGCGGGAGGCCGTCCCGCCGAAGCGCCAGTTGAGAGAGTAGAGCGTTTTCTTGTCGAGGTGTTCGGCGAATTCGCGCAAGGAGTAGGTCACCTTCCGACGCGCGAAGCGGGGCTCGGGCGCGAGGCTGAAGCCGTCGAACGTCACCACGCGACGCGGCAAAGTCTCCAGGAGTTCCTTGTCCTCGGCGGCGCGCTTCTCCGCGCGCTCCATCCGGCGGATGAGCTTTTTCTTGTTGTCGCGATAGTAGTCGCTGATGTCGCCCGCCGAGCGGAGCTTGTTCATCACGTTGACGCCGTCCATGGCCGTGCGGCAATAGAACACGTTCTCGCGCATGGTCTCGGGCTCTTCGCGGTTCGCCATGGCCACGTAGGCCGCGTGGCGATCGCTCACGGGCGCGCCGCCGATGAGGATGGGGATGTTGAGCCCCTGCTCTTCCATCATCGCGGCGACGGTGATCATGTGGTTGGACGTCTGCACGAGGAGCGCGGACATGCCGATAGCGTCGGCGTTGTGCTCTTTCGCCGCGTCGATGTAGCCCTGGAGCGGGGTCATGGTCCCGAGGTCGATGACGCGGTAGCCATAGTTCTCCAGCAGCGTGCGGGCCAGATCCTTGCCGATGGAATGCACGTCCTGATATACGGTGCCGATGACGACCACGCCCTTGTATTCGATCTTGCTGTGAATGTCCACGCCCGCCTCGTTGCGCATGTACTGCTCCAGGAAGCCCATGGCCTGGCGCATGACGTCGGCGGATTTCAGCAGGTGCGGCAGGGACACCTCGCCCCGACCGAAGCCGTCGCCGAGATCTTTCATCGCGCCCATGAGGTGATCGTTAATAAAAGCCAGCGGCGCGTGGGTGTCCATTGCCTGGGCCACCTGGATCGCGATCTTGTCGATGTATTCGTAGGTATGGCCCTTGTACTCGAAGCTGCCCTTGATGCGCTCCTTGAATCCGTCCTTCACCTTCTCGCAGATGGCCCGCTCCAGGGGCAGATCATCGTAGCTCGTACGGCGCACCACCACCACGCCCGTCTTCCGCTCGGCGATGTCTTCCAGCTCCGCGAAGGCGTCCATGTCCCGCTCCATCACGGATTTGAGCCCGAGGGCGTAGTCGTGGGGATCGAGGTCGGACACGAAGACGTAGTGGTCGGGATTTATGATGGCGGAGTCGAGGCCCATCTTGCGGGCTTCATCGAGGAAGACCGATGTGAGCACCTTGCGCATATAGGGCTTCTTCGCCAGGCCGTTGGAGAGGTTGCCCACGCCGAGGGTCGTGCGCACGGTGGGGTACTTTTCCTTCACCATGCGGATGCCTTCGAGGGTCTCCACGGCGAAGTTCTGGCCCTCGATCGATTCGGAGCCGAGGGGAAAGCAATTCACGTCGATGAACATACGGTCGGGCGTGACGCCATACAGCTCCAGCGCGCGATCCAGGATCTGGCTGGCGAGATCGAGCTTCTCGTCGCGGGTCGCGCCGGGGCCTTTCGGGCCCGTACAAAGGCCCACATAGCAGGGGTTGTGCTGGTTCACCGCATCGAGCACCGCGTCGATCTTGAGCACGCCGGGCGAGGCTTCCTCCATGGAGACGGAGTTTATCAGCGGGCGGCCGGGATACTGCTTGATCGATTCTTCCAGCGCGTCCACCTGGAAGGAGTCGAGGCACATGGCGCCGGGGAAGTCGGTGGTCTGGATGTGGACCACTTCAACCATCGCGGCCACGGTGTCGATCTGGTTGGAGTCCATGCACACGTCGATGACCTGGCAGCCCAGGCCCTCCACCTGCTCGCGGATGACCTCTTCGAGCACGTCGTGATCGATGCCGGTGTCATTCTCCACCGCGTCGCGCACTTTCTTCGAGCCGCGCACGTTGAGGCGCTCGCCAAAGCGGATGAGGGTCTTCGAGCCGTCAAGGAGCACCGCGTTCTGCGGGCCGGAAAGGTAGAGTCCCGGCTCGGGCGTGCGCACTTTCGGCTTCAGTCCGCGCACCTGATCGGCCACGGCCTTGATGTGGGCCGCCGTGGTGCCGCAGCAGCCGCCGACGACGTTGATGCCATACTGATCCACGAACTTCCGCTGGATCGCGGCGAATTCCTCGGGTGGAAATTTGAAGACGGTTTTGCCGTCCACCGACATGGGCAGGCCCGCGTTGGGGATCACGGAGATGGGCAGGTGGCAGTAGCGCGAGAGCTTCTCCACCGTCTTTTCCATCAGGTCCGGCCCGATGCTGCAATTGATGCCGAAGACATCGATGCCGATGCCCTGCATGGTCACCAGTGCCGCGTGGATATCCGTGTGGAAGATTTGCATCTTCGAAAACTTGTCCACCGTCACCTGAGCGATGATGGGGAGCTTCACGCCCAGTTCCTTCATGGCCTTCTGTCCGCCCATGACGGCCGCCTTCAGCTCCAGGATGTCCTGCTGCGTTTCATAGAGCAGCACGTCCGCGCCGCCATCCACGAGGCCCCGTACCTGGTGGTAGAAGTTATCCATGATGGCTTCATAGGTCGAGACGGTGAGGTCCGCCTTGGTGCTGGAGAGCACCCGGTTGGACGGCCCAATCGACCCGAACACAAAAAGCGGACGCCCGTCATAGCCGGGGTCTTTCAAATAGCGCGCCCGCGCCTCACAGGCGAGCTCCGCGCCGCGACGGCTCATATAGTAGGCCAGGGCTTCATAATCGTTGCCGCGAAAGTCCATCTCAGGATAAGGAATGGCTTCGAAAGCGTTCAGGTCGATACCGGAGAAGTCGTACTCGCAGAGGCGCATGGGCGATGCGCCAAAGGTGTTCGTCTCCACGGCGTGGGAGCCGGCCTTGTAGTAATTCTGGTGGATATTGATCATGTCCTCCGGCCGCGAGAAGGAGAGCAGATCCGAGAGCATCTTGAAGTCGCTGCCGCCGAAGGAGTCGTCGCCGAGGTACAGATCCTGGATGGCGGTGCCGGTGGCGCCGTCGAGTACGATGATCTGGTCTTTCAGGGCGTCAAGAAAATTCATGCCTATACTCCGGGGGTTCGCGGGGGAAGAATCGGGTGCCTGGGCCGGTTCCAAGTATCGAATTACCCGGAAACGGGACTTTCATTGTACCATTGCACGCGGAGCGGGGTAAATTCGATGAATTCGGCGAATTTACCCGAACCGCGCTGTTTGTATGGGCAAAGACCCGACGCAGCCATTTGAGGATACCTAAACACTGTCCGAGGCGCATGCGAGCCGCAAGTAGGGAACCTCGTGCGAAAAGCTATAAGTCTGAACCGCAAATTTACGCAGATTAACGCAAATTTTGTTTTGATGAGCAAAACAGAGTCGGTGAAACCGCGGGCAATGTCTGATAGATCTGGGCGCAAAAAAAAATCCCACACACCCGCAGAATTTGCGCTAATTTGCGTAAATTTGCGGTTCAGATCGTTCTTTGAAAGGCAGCATTTTGAAATTGTCTGAAATCTTCTCCGGCGAGCGACTCGCCGTTTCTTTTGAGCTGTTCCCGCCCAAGACGGATCAGGGGATGGTCAATCTCTTCGAGAACCTCGAAGAGCTCGCCGCGCGCAAACCGGCCTTCATCACCTGCACCTATGGCGCGGGCGGCTCCACCCAGGAAAAGACCCTCGAAGTGCTCGACGGCGTGATCGCGCGCCACCCCGGGATCCCCGTGGCGTCACACCTGACCTGCGTGGGCTCCACCGTGGACGAACTCCGGGCCTATCTGGAGGCGTCAAAGAAGCGCGGCGTGAGCTATATCGTGGCGTTGCGAGGCGATCCGCCGAAGGGCGAAGCGACTTTCGTGCAGCACAAGGGCGGCCTGGCCCATGCCAATGAACTCGTGTCTTTGATCAAGGCGGAGTATCCCGAGTTTGGCATTCTCGTGGCGGGCTATCCGGAGATGCATCAGGAAGCGACGAGCCCTCAGGCGGATCTGGACAATCTCAAGCGCAAGGTTGACGCCGGCGCAGACGCCATCGTCACCCAGCTCTTCTACGACAACGACGACTACTTTCGTTTCCGCGATCAGGTCACCGCGGCGGGCATCACCCAGCCCCTGATTCCCGGCATCCTCCCGGTGACAAACCTGGCCCAGATCAAGCGCCTGACCTCCATGTGCGGATCAAAGCTGCCGGAGAAGCTCCTGCGCCGCCTCGAAGCCCACGAGCACGACGAAGAAGGACAGTTCTCGGCGGGCGTGTACTACGCGGGAAGACAGGTGGAGGATCTGGTGGAGAGTGGCGTCCCTGGCGTGCACTTCTACGTGCTGAACAAATCCCGCGCCACGGCCCACATCTGCCGCGCGCAGGTGCTCTAAGGGGACGTACCGCCGCAAGCGCACTAAGGGGAGTTGAAGAGAATTCGATCCGCCGAGGAGCCTGCAATCAAGGCAGCGATCTCGAGAGCGGCGGTCCGCCACGGCGCATCTTTGACATGTCCCCGTGGATGCTGGAATCGCGATGGGGAGCTAACCTCTAATCCCTTGCTTGCCCGGGACGAATAAGTTTGGCTATATCCCACCGCAGTGGCGCATTCACATCGTACCCCATGAGTGCGAACGCTTCGTACGTTAGTGGCCACATCATGGCTAGTCGCTCCGCTGGCGTGCCTTCAACGAAACCAAAGTAGTCACGCTCGGACATCCAGAGCGGCCGCGCTTTTGATCTGTCGACTTTTGTTTCCATGACTAAATTGTACCATCGTCAGGCGCTGGCCTCAATAGTCTCGGGGGCTTGCAGCGTTGTTTCAAGCCTTAGATAGACTCCATGGGTGCCACCCTCAAACAAAATCGCGTAGCGATGGAGTTTGTGGGTGAGGGGGCTTCGGGTTAGGCGGCGTCTATTTCGCAGAGTCGAGTACCATCACCCACAAGCTCCCGCGGCGAAGCCGCCCCGCTTGAGGGTGGCACCCGTGGTGTGCGTTTGGAGCAAGTTGTACTGCGCTGAAAGATCGATGCGAAATTTCTTTGGGCGCTTGAACGTGCCATGGCGGCACCGGGTCTGCCATAATACGACGTTATTCAATAGTTTCCTCAATTGACGACATTTCACCCAACGAACACCCCGAGCGCCATGACCAACCCCGCCCCATCCGACACCCTCGTCATTGCAGGCCGCAGCTTCAACTCCCGCCTCATGATCGGCACGGGCAAATTCCCGTCCGCTCAGGCCCTGCGCGAGGCCATTGCCGCCTCCGGCTCCGATATCATCACGGTGGCCCTGCGCCGCGTGGATCTGTCCAAGCCGGACGACGAAGGCATCATGTCCGCCATCGACCCAAAGAAGCAGTTCATCCTGCCCAATACGAGCGGCGCGCGGACGGCGGAGGAGGCGGTGCGCCTGGCAAAATTGGCGCGGGCGGCGGGTCTGGAGCCCTGGGTCAAGCTGGAGTTGACTCCGGAACCCCGCTATCTCCTCCCCGATCCCATCGAGACCCTGCGCGCGGCGGAAATGCTGATTAAGGAGGGCTTTGTGGTGTTGCCCTATATCCAGGCCGATCCCATCCTGGCCAAACGCCTGGAAGAAGCGGGCACAGCCACCGTCATGCCTCTGGGCGCGCCGATCGGCAGCAACCGGGGCATCCGCACGAAGGAAATGATCCGCATCATCATCGAGCAGAGCAACATCCCCGTGGTGGTGGATGCGGGCCTGGGTGCACCCTCCCACGCCGCCGAAGCCATGGAGATGGGCGCCGATGCGGTGCTGGTCAATACGGCCCTGGCCGACGCGCGGGATCACGGCCCCATGGCGCGCGCATTCGCCATGGCCACCGAAGCGGGCCGCATGGCCTACCTCGCCGGCCTGGGTCCCGAGCGCGGCACGGCGGAAGCCTCCTCGCCCCTGACCGGATTTCTCAACGGCTGAGCGGGGCTATGCAAGACCGTAGCGCGAGGGCTGCTGAATGGCACCCGGCCACAGGGGGAGGGGGATGAAGTATCCGCTATCAAGTTTGACGAACGCGGTGCCACAGGGATACACTCTCTCGCGGGAGTGAATAATCAGCCGAACACCCCTTTCACTTTTTTACCGCACTTTACCACTGGAGCGACCTCCCCGGAGGTCCCCTGAGGTGTAGCCCCCATGTTGTACCTGCCAAAAATGCTCTCATCGGGTTTAATTCATGTCAATGTGGAGGCTCAGGACAAGTGGGCGCTCATTGAGGCACTATCGGAACTGCTATCGTTGTCCATGCCGGTTGCCAATGGCGAAGTTCTCAGCAAGGACGCCATCTACCGGGCCGTATCGGACCAGGAGCAGCGGCGCACCTCGGCCCTGGGTCAGGCTTGCGCCCTTCCCCACGCTCGAATCGAGGGCCTGGCAAAGCCTGTGGCCTGCCTGGCCACTCTGCGAAACGGTGTCGATTTCGGTGCCATCGACCACGAGCCCGTGCGCATCGTATGCCTGCTGCTGGCCCCGCTGGAAGATCCCTCCACGGCGCTCAAGGTTATGGCGGAAGTGGCCGCCATCATGGTGGACGATACCCTGCGCGCCAAGGTGGAGGCCGCGGAAGATGGGGCCGCCCTGCACGCCCTCATCCGGGATCTGGACACGGGCGAGGAGAATTCCCTCCTTGCGCGCAGCATCATGCGCAAGCCCTTCTACACAATCTACCCCGAGACGCCGCTCACCGAGTTGACGCGGCTGCTGGCCGAGCACAACCTGGAGGCGACCAGCGTGGTCGACCAGGAGGGACGCGTGGTCGGTATGGTGACCTGCGACCAACTGTTCCGGTCCGGCCTTCCCGAATTTTTCGGCCAGCTAAAGAGTGTCGCCTTCATCAAGAAATTCGATCCGTTTGAAAACTACTTCAAATCGATGAAGACGGCCACGGCGGGGGACATCATGACCACGGATTTCTCAACATTGCCCGAAGATGCGACGATGCTCGAGGTCATTTTCGAGCTCTCTGTACACCGGCGCCCCAAAGTCTTCGTGGTGCGCGATGGCATCCTGTGCGGCATCATCGATCGTATCGCGGTTCTGAACCGCGTTCTCAACTATTAGGGTCCGACTATCATGCTTTCGCTCCTCGCCTCCCCCATGATTCTCTCCCTCGGCATCTTCCTTTTCGTCTATGCCCTGATCGCCTTCGACATCGTGGACAAGACCGCCGCGGCCCTGCTCGGCGCCGGGGCCGTGATACTGCTCCACCTCGTGCCCTACCACGAAGCGGTTAAAAGCGTGGACCTGAACGTCATCTTCCTGCTCATCGGCATGATGATCGTCATGAGTATCCTCGCCGAAACGGGCTTTCTGGAGTGGCTGGCCATCGCCATCGCCCAGCGGGCCCACGGCAATGCCAAGGTCATTGTGGTGCAATTCCTGTTCGTCACGGCGGCCCTCTCCGCCGTGCTGGACAACGTGACCACGGTCATTCTGATTGCGCCGATTACCATTCTGATCACCCAGTTGCTGGAGTTGCGCACCGCCCCGATCCTCGTCATGCTGGCTATCTTCTCCAACATCGGCGGCACGGGAACTCTCATCGGCGACCCGCCTAATATCATCATCGGCTCCGCAACGACCCTCAGCTTTAATGACTTCCTCTTCAATCTGGGTCCCGTGGTGGTGGTAATGACGCTGGTCTGCCTGGCGCTCGTTCGCTTCCGCATGGGCACTTCCCTGGACACAAAAGAAGAGGCGCGCCGCCGGGTCATGATGGCCCAGCCCGAACTGGCCATCCTGGATCCGGTGCTCCTGAAGAAATGTGGCGGTGTACTGGCCCTGATCCTCCTCGGCTTTTTTACCAGCCGCCTCACGGGCTTCGAGCCCGGAATCGTGGCCCTTGCGGGCTCCGTCGTCATGATGATCGTGTGCAAGGTGGACATCCACACCGCACTGCACAAGGTGGAGTGGGCCACCATTCTCTTCTTCATCGGTCTCTTCATGCTTATCAGCGCCCTGGAGCACAACAAGCTCTTTGAAAAGTCTGGCGAGATGCTCATCCATGCCACCCAGGGCAACCTGCTCCTGACGGTCATGGTCATCCTGTGGGTGAGCGCCATCGCGTCGGCCATCGTGGACAATATCCCCCTCGTGATCGCGATGATCCCCCTGATTAAAACCATGGTCCCCGTTTTCACCGTGCAGATGGGCCTGGCCGACAATCCCGAACTAGCCCACACCACGATCGAAGCCCCGCTCTACTGGGCCCTGGCGCTGGGGGCCTGCCTCGGCGGCAACGGAACCTTGATCGGCGCATCGGCAAACGTAGTTATCGCCCAGATAGGCATGCGAAACAATGCCAATATCACCTTCATGGAATTTACGAAGGCGGGCTTCCCCATCATGATCATCACGGTGCTGATTTCCAGCGTGTACATGTACTTCCGCTACTTCTGACCCTCATTCATCGCCACGCCGCGGCCCTTTCGGGTCGCGGCTTTTTTGTGCCGGGAGGGCGGCGATCAGTTGTAGCCCTCGCCCGATGCGATCAGCCAGCGCCCCCGGTAGTCCTTGAAGCCCAGGCGGATGAACAGGTCGTCTTCGCCCTCCACGTGGGAGCGAATAACCACCGGGCTCGCATAGAGCCATTCCCCGGTCTTCACGATCTCCGTCCGGCTCCAGTCCACCCAGGCCTGCTGGAAATTGCCCGCCGTGTGAAAGGTCTGCAGCACCGCGCGCAGCGCCCGGCGCCCATTGCCGGCATCATCGGAAAAATCGCTCGCGATGGTTGTCATGAACATGTCGAGATCCCCGCGCACGAAGGATTCATTCATCACCGCCAGGATCGTCACCACCTTTTCGCGATCCTCCATCGACGCCATTTCCACGATACCCGCACCAGCCTCCGGCGCGCCGATTCCGAAGAAATTGCGCGCGACCCACGCCCCGCCCAGGATCATGAGGACGGTGCAAAGCGCGGTCCCGCGCACAATAATCTTCTTCCAGTTGATGGGCCGCTCGTGGGGCGGCACAAAAAAGTTGTCCGCTATACTCACCGGTTTACCCCGGCGAATCTGCTCCCGCGCACCCGCCAACTGCTGCCGGACGTTGCCCAGGGACTGATCCACCGCCAGCCAATCGCGACAGATTCGCCCTCCCTCGCGCACGCCTTCTGCAAAGCCCTCAAGAGACGCGCCATTGGTGAGAATCCGGCCGATACCGTTGGAGCATTCATCCCGTCCGCCAAACCATCGGGGCAGGGTGGGGTAGTTGCAGGAAATTTTCCCCTTGAGCTGAATCAACTCCACCTCCAGCGCGCGCTGATCGACGCCCGGTCGGGAATAGGCCTCAGCAAGCTCGTAGAGACGGCGCCAATCCGCCTGAAAAGCCGTAAACTGACTCTCGTAGTCGTCGATCTCCTGGGCGGAGGCCGGGGCGGAAAACAACTCCCTGGGCAGGGAGACGGGTTTGCCCGGTCGGGCTTTTTCCCGCGCCGTTATCAAGGTCTGCCGGACACGCCCCAGAGCCTCATCCACCATCTGCCAATCGTCCCACGCACGCCCGCCGCCCTCGCGCATGCCTTCCGTCAGGGACTTGAGGGTCGTACTTTCTGAGAAGAGCGTGGATATTCCTGCGGGCGCACCATAGCCCCCGCTGCGCCACTCGGCCAGCACGGGATAGTCGCAGGAGATGCGCCCTTTGATACGCAGCAGATCCACTTCAAGCA
The DNA here is from genome assembly GCA_044344195.1 of Candidatus Hydrogenedentales bacterium. GTDB lineage: Bacteria > Hydrogenedentota > Hydrogenedentia > Hydrogenedentales > JAEUWI01 > JAEUWI01. The sequence goes on along the minus strand of JBIJDL010000081.1, from coordinate 3,211 downwards.
CCTCCCGCTCGGCATGGGGGCGCATATAGGCCTCTACCAGTTTATAAAGGTAGTGCCAGTCTTTGTGAAGCGCTTTGAACTGCTGCTCGTAACTCGCCAGGGCCTGTAGCGTGACCGTATGCCTGCGTTCGCCCATCTTCCCATCTTCCCATCCTCGCCGCCTCCCTCCAACACCCACCTACAAAATTAGCGTATTGGGAGCAATTTTGCAAGGAAATTCGCCGGAGACTGTTGCCGATTGGCACACGACTCAGGTACGGAGCAATGCCGTGGCCCCAATCGGACACTGTCCCCCTCAAGAAACCTAACCAAGAAAACGCGAAGCGCCCAGCAAACCTTTCTCCAGGGGGACAGTCCTCCTGAGGCGGATCTTCGACCTCCACCGGGGCCAACGACTCGACTTCACGCCCCTGATCACGAACCCGGCGTATGCAGCCCCGCCCCTACAACCCCTCTTCGATTTGGCGACGTTCCAAGGCCAGCATGCGATCCCGGTATTCGGCGGCCTTCTCAAAGTCCATCTTGGATGCCGCGTCCTTCATGGCCTTTTCCAGCTTCTTGATGGTCTTGTCGATATCGCGCGTGGTCACATAAAGATCGGGCTCTTCCGCCGCTTTCGGCGCATCCCGCTGCTCCCGCTGGTAGAGGGTATTGAGCAGATCGGGGATCGCTTTCCGGATGGACTCCGGCGTAATACCGTGTTTCTGGTTATGCGCCCGCTGCTTTACGCGGCGACGGTCCATCTCGTCCATGGCACGCGTCATCGATCCGGTCATGGTATCCGCATAGAGGATCACCCGGCCCTCCAGATTGCGCGCCGCACGCCCACAGGTCTGAATCAGGCTTGTCTCGGAACGCAGGAAGCCCTCTTTGTCCGCATCCAGCACGGCGACGAGGGTAACCTCGGGAATATCGAGGCCTTCCCGCAGCAGGTTGATGCCCACAAGCACGTCGTACTCGCCTTGGCGCAACTGCCGGATCAGCTCGATGCGTTCCAGGGTCTCCACGTCGCTGTGCATATAGCGCACGCGCACGTTGAGATCGGAGAAGTAACTCGTCAGGTCCTCCGCCATCCGTTTGGTCAGCGTGGTGACCAGCACCCGCTCGCCCCGCTCCGCGCGGATGCGAACCTCGCCCAGCAGGTCGTCTACCTGATTGGTTGCCGGACGCACTTCTACTTCCGGATCCACGAGCCCCGTGGGCCGCACCACCTGCTCGATGATCACCCCCTCCGTCTTCTCCATCTCGTACTTGCCGGGCGTGGCGCTCACATAGATCGTCTGGCCCATCCGGTCTTCAAACTCATCGAACATCAGTGGACGGTTGTCACGCGCGCAGGGCAGGCGGAAGCCGTAGTCAACCAGTTTGTCCTTGCGCGACCGGTCCCCCTTGAACATGGCGCCCACCTGAGGCACCGATATGTGGCTTTCGTCGATGATCAGCAGGTAGTCATCGGGGAAATAACTCATGAGCGTGTAGGGTGGTTCGCCCGGCTGGCGTCCGTCGAGGTGGCGCGAGTAGTTTTCAATTCCGGAGCAGAAGCCGATCTCTTTCAGCATCTCCAGATCGTAGCGCGTGCGCTGTTCTAGCCGCTGGGCGTAGAGAACCTCGTTGGCGTTATTCAACTGGATCAGGCGCTCGTCCAACTCCAGCTCGATGCCTTCTATCGCTTTTTCCAGCGCGGCGCGCGTGGTGGCGTAGTGCGTCTTCGGATAGATCTCCGTGCGGCGCAACTTGCGGAGCACATTGCCCCGAAGCGGGTCAATCTCCACGAGATTCTCGATCTCGTCTCCGAAGAACTCCACCCGCACCGCCCGGTCCACTTCGTAGGCCGGAAAGATATCCACCACGTCGCCCCGCACACGGAAGGTACCGCGGTGGAAGTCCACATCGTTGCGCTGGTACTGCATCTCCACCAGGCCGGCGATGAGAACGTCCCGATCTAGCATCCGCCCCGGCTCGAGTTCCACGCGCATGGCGCCATAGACCTCGGGCGATCCAATGCCGTAAATGCAAGAAACACTGGCCACGATAATGCAGTCCCGCCGGCTCAGCAGCGAGCGCGTGGCGGCGTGGCGCATCTTGTCGATTTCGTCGTTAACCGACGAGTCCTTTTCGATGAATGTGTCGCTGGAAGGCACATACGCTTCGGGCTGGTAATAATCGTAGTAACTTACGAAATACTCCACCGCGTTGTCGGGAAAGAGCGCCTTGAATTCGCCGTAGAGCTGGGCCGCCAGGATCTTGTTGTGCGCAAGTACCAGGGCCGGTCGCTGGGTCCGCGCGATCACATTGGCAACGGTGAAGGTCTTGCCCGATCCCGTCACGCCGAGGAGCACCTGGTGGGCCAGACCCTCTTCCAACCCGCGCACAAGTTCGTTGATCGCGGCCGGCTGGTCACCCGCCGGCGCAAATTCCGTTACAAGTTTAAAGTCGTTCATTCTAGCCGGCTACCGCGAGGGAAATGGATTTGCCCCGTTCCTCCACGGGCTCCGCGTGTACCGCCACAACGCCATTGACCGTGTTGAGCGTGCGCACGATGCGGTTTACCGCACTCTTGCCCGATGTCTCCACGATAAACTCGAAGCAACCCACGCCCGGCTCGGACATTCGGTAATCCGCCCGGAGTATATCGATGTTGATGGGACGAAGCGCATTCGTCAGATCCGAGAGCACGTTCGGCCGCTGGCCGATGGTCACGCGAATTCGCATCTCGTAGAGCCCCTCGCCCTCCCACGACGCCTCGATCACCCGGGCCGCGTCGCGATTGGACTTCGCGAAGCTCTTGCAGTCCGCGCGGTGCACCGTGAGCCCGGTGCTCTTGGTGATATAGCCGATGAGCGCATGGCCGGGCATGGGATTGCAGCACTTGGCGAACTGGACGGTCATGCCCTTTTCCCCCTCGATACGCACGAGGTTCTGGCGGGTGAGATCGTCCACTTCGCGCACTTCGGGCGGCCGGAGCTTGGGTCTGGGCGGCGGCGGCGGGGCGGACTCCTCATGGTGCGGATGGTGCATGGGATCGTCCATGGGCGCCAGGGTGCCGAGCTCGCGCAGGCGCTGGCGGATGCGCGTGCGCGCGCGACCCGTCACGACGATGTCCACCCAGTCCAAGTGGGGCGTCTGGCTTTTTGACGTCAAAACCTCCACCACATCGCCCGTCTGGAGATGATAGCGCAAGGGTACCATGCGCCCGTTCACCCGCGCGCCG
>JBIJDL010000080.1:0-17286 GCA_044344195.1 Candidatus Hydrogenedentales bacterium | reverse complement strand
GGGCGTTTTCGGAGCCCTTGCATTGGGCAGCGTGGCCTATGTAACATGTTTATACGCCTTTGCAGCACGCCAGCGGGATCTGGAGGACATCCAACGGATGTTTTCGATGAGGCGGAAATGAGTCTATTTCTGTCCGCTCCAACCGTGCAACTGAACTACCCATCAGCCAGGTATTCAACGCATCTTTCGGACTGTAACCGATCCTTCCGGACGGGCATCACATCAAATTGCAATCCAAGTACCATTGTTTATGTTTGGGAAGGGAATACATGCGTATACTGTTAGCCGGTGTCCCGTTCGGATGCGACAATGTCGGCGATGAGGCCATTCTGGAATGCGCGGTCGCGATCTTCCGGGAAGTTTTTCCCGGGGCCGAGCTCACGGCGAGCACGAACGATCCAGAGCGAACCGGGGCGCGGCTCGGGATAAAGACCTGCCGCCTGCTGGGATTTTTCAACGACGTGTCTCCCGAGGAGACACGATCCCTCATCGACGCCCACGATTGCTTCGTCTGGTGCGGCGCGACGGGTCTCTCGGACTATCCCCACGTTACCCCCGTGTTGATGCAGGTGGCCCAGTCGCTGGGGAAGAAGACGATACTCTGGGGCGTCGGCATGAACGACGAACTGAATCCGGCCTTTCACCGGGTTCAACCGGGTCGTTCTCAGAAGGTGCTGAAGCTGGCGAACCTGATCAGCCTTGGCCTTCTGGACGCGATCCGCGCGGAAGAAAAGCGCAGGGACACGTCGAGCCGTCGGAGGATCGCCGAGTGCCTGCAGCGGGCGGATCTGATCATCCTGCGCGACACACAGAGCCGGACTGAAGTGGTACGGAGCGGCGTGACGCGCGAGTTGCACGTGGGCGCGGACTCGGCCATCTTGTTGAAGCCGGATGCGCTGGATCAGATTCCCTTCGCGCCGGGTGTGCTGGATCTGCTTCGGAGCGGGCGCCCGATGATCGGGCTGTGCGTGTCGGCACAGGCGGCAATCACGAAGGAACGGGAGCTAGCGAACTGCCTGGACGAGCTGGCATTTTCCACGGGGGCGCACATCGTGGCAATCCCGATGAATCCGCTGACGGACTCGGCGCTGATGGCGCGGCTTGCCGGTCGGATGATGCATCGGCAGCAGATCACTGTACTTACGGGCGAGTATCAGCCGTCGGAGATTCTGGCGGTGGCGTCGCGCATGTCGGTGGTGGTAAGCAGTCGCTTGCATCTGTTAATTCTCTCTTCGATTGTCGGAGTGCCCATTGTAGGTATCGCGCGGGGATCCAAGGTCGATAATTTCCTCGCCCACTTCGGGCTTGTGCCCGTGGGCAGTGTGGATGACTGTGATTTTGGCGCATTGAGGCGCGAGGTCACGCGGATGCTTGAGTCCCCTGAGGAATTTCGTGCGCGGGCGGAAGTGGTCCAGACGGAGGGTCTGGAGCGCCTGGCTTCGGCGAAGGTGTTGTTGTCTGCGGCGATCTCCGCATAAGCCGCCGTCGCTCGGCCTCCGGAATACATGAGGGCGCCGCGGGGACGCAGGATGACCGCGGCGAGACGGGGGAATCCCGGAGTGAGTTCGGGCTTTTTTGGGAGAGCCCGAAATCGGAGAGAGGCCAGGCCCGGCGAAGGGGTCCTGGCACGTGTGGTCAGAAAGAATGAAAGGTAGAGAGCATGCTTCCAAATTTCATCTTGATTGGGGCGATGAAGAGTGGCACGAGCAGCTTGCATCATTACCTCGACGAGCACCCCGAAATTTCCATGTCCTATCCTAAGGAGTTGGATTTTTTTATAGAGGAGCGCCGCTGGAGCAAGGGCTTTGCTTGGTATGAATCCCATTTTTCCAAGACGGCGACGATCCGCGGGGAGTCGTCGGTGGGGTATACGCAACGGCACAAGTATGCGGGTGTTCCGGAGCGTATCCACGCGATGGATCCAGATATTAAGTTGCTCTACCTCCTTCGGGATCCGTTGGAACGCCTGGTGTCCCATTTCACGCAGTTGAGCCTGATGGGTCTTGAGCAGCGGGATTTTACGGGGGTGCTCGACGAACTGCCAGGCAGCGACTATGTGCTTTCCAGTAGTTACTACCATCAGCTTTCAGCGTATCTGGATTTCTTTTCGAGGGAGCAGATTCAAATTCTGACACTCGAAGAGCTGGTCCGCGACAAGGTGGGCACGATCCAGAAGGTGTTTCGGTTCCTGGGGGTGGAAGAGCATTTTGTGGGTAAGGACTGGGCGCTGGTACACAATCGATCGGTGGACAAGTATGAGCGCAACACACTCGGCAAGGTGATGCACAAGGTGCCCTTCAAGAGCCGCTGGAAGCCGATGGTTCCCGAGCCGATCGCGACGGCCTACAGCCGGCTGACGGCGCGCAAGCCGGAGGAGCGTCTGCAGCCCCTGCTTTCGGACGAAAAGCGGGCGGAGATACGGACCCTGCTGCGGGAGGATATCGCGCGCCTGCGCGAGGTGGCGGGCCGGGATTTTTTGGAGTGGAACGTTTAGGCGCGGGTAGACTTTGTGCTTGCGCGGCCGTGGTAGAGGGCGGCCAGTACCCCGGCGATGACATGAACCTGGATGAAGATGGGGGTCAGGCGGAAGACCCACTCGGTTAATCCCTGGAAGATGATGGCGAGTACGGCGAAGAAGGCGGCCAACCCATAGCGCGAGACCAGGGCCTCGGTCCGTTTGGGTAGATAGATGGCGCTCATGTAGAGCCAGGAGCCCAACATACCGCAAAAGAAGAGGAATCCGGGCCAGCCGAGTTCACCGAGGGTGATGATAAAAATATTGTGGGCGGGTGCGGTCTGGGCACCTCCCATCGTATTCACCAGGCCCCGTAGATCCTGGCTGGGGGCGATGTCCGTGCCGATGTAGGGGTTGTAAATGACGCCCAGGGAGGCGGCGTAGTCGTTGGTGACGCGATAAGACCAGTTATTGAGCCCCACGCCCAGCGGTTTGTCGGCCAGGATGGCCTGGAGATATTTCACGTACATGCCGCGCCCGCCGAAGGATTCTTCGCCGAACTCGTCCTCGTAGGACTGGCTCAACATGCGGCTTTCGATCTGGTCCCAGGACTTGGCGAGCACGAAGGTGAAGAGCAGGGAGGCGAAGAGGACGATGGCGACATTGCGGATGGAAAAACGCAGCCCCATGGTCACGAGGCCGCAGCATCCGGAGAGGAGGACGAGGGTGGCGAATCCGGTACGGCTGATCGTGAGGATGACGCAGCCGGCGCAGGCGAGGAAGCCCATGCAGCACGCGATCCGGAGGGGGGGCTTAGCTTTGGACAGGGCGGTGGTAATCATGATGGGGACGAGGACAACCATGTACATGGAGAGGCTGTTGGGATGGCCCAGGGTTCCGCGGATTCGGTGCATGTGGAAGATGTAGCGGTCGCGCAGGCAGACGAAGGTCTCATAGCCGATGGCGGTGCAGAGGGCCCAGATGAAGAGTTCGAGGTCCTTCATGGTGCGCACATAGAGCGCCACGGTCACAAAGATGAAGATGCCACGAATGGTTTTTGAGATTTCGAAGAGGGCGAAAAGTTTGGGATCGGCGATGGCCAGGGTGTGCACGCAGGCGTAGGCGAGGTAGGCGAGCATCCACCCGAGGCTCGTGGGCCAGAAGAAGATGCGCCTTCCCTCGCGATGCCGCACGATGAGGGTGCTGAAGAGCAGGATGATCGCGATGAGGTCAAGGTAGGAAACCTCAATACCTCGGGTGGTGCCCCGGTACCATTCGCGGCTGAGGAAATTAATATCGAGGGGCAGACCGAAGAGTGCGCCGGTGTTGGTAGTGCCCAGGACGAGGGCGAAGAAGACGGCCTTGTGAATCCGGGGGAAGGTGACGGCGAGAAAAATGCCGACCGGAACGCAGAAGAGGAATCCGCTGAAGAAAATAGTTTCCTTCATGAGCGTTCACCCAGGTCGGTGTGGCCGTGTTGGCGCCGCCGTGTATCGGGAAGACGGGGAAAATCACAATGCATCTGGGGGGGCTTCTCCCGGCGGGTGTTCAGCGGCGCTGGTCTAGTTTGAACTTTTCGATTCGCCTGCGCAGTGACTGGTAACTGATATCGAGGGACTCCGCGGCTTTGCGACGGTTCCACTGGTTCTGCTCGAGCGCCTGGAGGATTTCCTCGGGGGAGTATTCGCGGTCCTGCGAAGAGGCTCCCGTTGCGGGTGCGGCGGCGAGGACGCGGGGCGGTGCGATGGGTGGGGGCGTGATGTCGGTCTTGCCTAGAACGAGCCATCGCTTGATGGTGCTTTCGAGCTCGCGGACGTTTCCATTCCAGTCGCGCTCGGTCAGGCGCGTCAGGTCTTCGCCGGTGACCTGGAAGGGCCGGTCACCGGTGAAGTTGCTATACTTTTTTGTGAAGTGCTTGACCAGCAGGGGAATGTCTTCTTTGCGGTTATTGAGCGGCGGCGCCCAGATGCAGACTTCGTTGAGGCGGAAGTACAGGTCTTGGCGGAAACTGCCATCCTTGGTCTTGGCCTCGATATCGGCGTTGGACGCGGCGATGATCTGTACGTCCACCTTGACGGACTGGCGTCCGCCGAGCTTGGTAAATTCCTTGTGCTCGATAACTTGGAGCAGCTTGGCCTGGAGGTTGGGGTGCATCTCGCAGATTTCGTCGAGGAAGATGACGCCCTTGTCGGCGAGGCTGAATCGGCCCGGCTTCGCGGCGACGGCACCGGTGAAGGCGCCTTTTTCATAGCCAAAAAGCTCGCTCTCGAGAAGCTGCTCGGGCAGCGCGCTGCAGTTGACCTTGATCAGGGGCTTCTCGTTCCGTTTGGAGAGGCGGTGGATTTCCCGGGCGATCACGTCTTTTCCGGCGCCGCTCTGGCCCCGGATAAGGCAGTTGAGGTCGGTCTGGGCGACTTGCTTGATGACGGTGCGCAGTTCCTGCATGGGCGGGCTGACGCCCACCAGAAGCGAGGCGGCGAGCTCGGGGGAGTCTTCGGCGGCCTCCTCCGCATAGGCGCCGCTGGATTTCTGGGGGCCGATGGCCTTGGCAATAGCGGCGCGCACCTCGGCGAGGCTGAAGGGCTTCACGAGGAAGTCGGTGGCCCCGCGGCGCATACAATCGATGACGATGGTCGGGGGCGCGTCAATGGAGACGCAGACGACGCTGGGTGGCACCTCCTGATCCAGGATCTGGGAGAGGGTCTCTACGGTAAGCCCGGCCTCGGGCATGATTTCAAGAAGGACGCCCGCAAAAGCCTCGGTCCGGGCGCGCTGGATGGCGTGGGCGGCATTATTGACGGTGGAGACTTCATAGCCGGAGAGCCCCAGCCCCTTTTCAAGGGACCAGCAGACACCGGGGTCGGTATCGACCACGAGCAGTTTCTGACGCGCGCGCCCGGAGTCGGGCGCGACGGACCGTGGCGGCATGGGCTTCGTCATCGTCACGTGAGTACCTCAGGCGGACGGTGTGCGCGGAGCGGGTTCCGGGGCAAAATGATACTGAAGGCCCGGCCTGTTCCTTCCTCGTATTTCAAAAGGAGTTTACCGCCGCAGCTCTGGATGGTTCGCAGCGCGAGGATAAACTGGGGATGACCCTCGATCAAGACGGGCACTTCCCCGCCGTCGCGGGGGACGCCAAAGAGCTCGCCATTTACCGCTTCATGCCGTATCTGGACGAGAATATGGCTGGGCTCCATGCCGGTCACGGCAAGCTGGATATCCCCGCCGTTGGCGACGGTACGCACCGCGGCTGCGATGAGGTCGAGGAAGGTTCTCGCGAGGCTGGCGCCGTTCAAGAGGACGCACTCGCAGTCTTCGTCGTAGTCGCGGGTGATGGTGATGCCGCGATTCTGAACGGCGCGCGCAAGCATGTCTATGGCCTGGTCGATATACTCCGATAGCTGTACCGTCTCCACGGACTCCTTGTGGGGCATGGAGAGCTGGCGGAAGTCTTTAATCTGGTTGTGAAGCCCATCGACGCTGTCGCGTATCAGCTTCAGGCCTTCGGCGGCTTCATCGCTGATGGGGGTTTCGCTGACGAAGTCGGCGGTGGTCCGGATCGCGGTGAGGCCCTGGATCAGGCCCTTGGAAATTTCGAGGGCAATGTTGCCCAGGCTGGCCTGCTGCGTGGCGTGGAGAGAGAGGCGGGCGTCCTGCCACTCGAATCCGAGGAAGTGGGCGCACATGCTGAGAAACTGGTCGCAGTCGGCATCCACGGCGAAAGAGTCGTCGAGGAAGAACGCCACCGTGCAGGCGGGTTTCCCCCAGTAGCTCTGGGGATAGATGTAGGCCGCGGAGCCCGGCGCCTCCAGATGGGCATGGCGCTCGACGAGGAGGCGGAGCCGCTCTTCGGGGCTGGCCTCAAAGCGGCCATTGTGGGCGGAGAGATCGACATCGTCCACTGCGATGACGTGGATGTCCTCGTCGCCGTTGCGCCAGGCGGCCAGGAATTTGTGACCGGTGGCGGAGTCGAGGGCGACGCAATGCAGGGGGATGTACTTTTCAAGCTCTTCGATAATGCTGCGAAATACGGTCTCGTCGGTATAGAGATTCGCGGCGACCTGGGTCAGCCTTACCAGGGAACGGAGGCGCGCGCTCACCAGCTCGCAATGGCTGGCGTACTGGCGGAGATCGGCGGTGGCTTCTTCCACCCGGACCTTTAATTGTTCGCGTTCGTCGGAAAGTAATTGCACCAGCTCGTCTCGTTCTCGGAGTACGTCGTGGTACTCCTGGGCCCGGTTGATCGCCGCATGAAGTGATGCGGATACAAAAGGTTTAATCAGGAAATCGAAGGCCCCCGCCCGCATGGTCTCAATAATGGTATCCGCTCTGCCGTCCCCGGTGAGAATGATCGGCACGAGGAGCGGCTGCTTCTCGCGGATGTAAGGCAGGAGCTCGAGGCCGTTTCCATCGGGAAGGCCGAGATCGATGAGGGCGCAGGAGAAGGTGTCTTGATCGATGAGGGCGCGGGCTTCCTCGCAGGAAGCCGCCGCGCGCGTGACATGGCCCGCCACTCCCAGAAGCTCGGTAAGGAGCGCCTGGATTTGGCGATTGTCGTCCACAACCAATATTCGCGTCTTTCCAGTCATGCAAGCTCTAGCAGACAATGACATTCCCGCCCCACAACCACGAATCCCGATACCCACCACCTGCCGGAGAGCACGTCCAACTCCGGCGTTATAGTATACAACAACGCGATACAATACCGTATAAAGTGCCAATTAATCCATCTTTCAATCTTGTATCGAGCACTATGCTCGATCTTAGCAGGCGCGGTGAACAAATCATCACCCGGATCCGGGCACTGGACGGGGCTAGACTGAAAATCCGGCCTGTGATAGTGTGAAGGGGTAGTCCCTTCAGGCAGGAAATTGCCCCATGTCGTCTAAAAACAGTTACCCGGCTAGTTCGGGCTATTTCGTTGTGGTCTCAATCCTCGGGATTGGGGCGTGTTGGTCCGCAGCGTTTGCGGAGGTGTCGCCCGGCGCGCTGTTCACCCGCGACGTGACCCCGATTCTGGCCGCGAAGTGTGTTTCGTGTCACGGGCCGGAAAAACAGAAGGGCGGGCTCCGGTTGGATTCGGGGAGCGCCCTGGTGAATGGAGGCGACACCGGCGCGGCCATCGTGGCGGGTAAGGCCAGTGAAAGCCTTCTGTATCAAGTGATCTCCGGTGCCCATGATGAATTGAGCATGCCACCAGAGGGCGACAAGCTCACGGTAGAAGAACTGGGAAAGATCGAGGCCTGGATCGCGGCGGGGGCGGAGGTTCCCGCCGATGAGGCTCCCGCAGTGGTGCAGTCCAGCCACTGGGCCTTTCAACCGGTCACGCGACCCGCCGTGCCCACACCGACGGCGGGCAACTGGGGCCAAGGTGCGATCGACGCCTTTATAAAGGCGCAGCTTGACACGGCCGGGGTAGCGCCCAGCCCGGAGGCCGCGCCGGGCGTGCTGGTGCGGCGCTTGTATCTGGATTTGCTGGGCCTTCCGCCGGAGCCGGGCGCGGTGGAGGCCTTCACGGCGGATCAGTCGCCTGCCGCCTACGCCGTGCTGGTAGACCGCCTGCTGGCGTCGCCCCACTTCGGCGAGCGCTGGGGCCGCCACTGGCTGGATCTGGCGCGCTACGCGGACAGCGACGGCTACGAGAAAGATTCCCCGCGGCCCTATGCCTGGCGCTATCGCGACTGGGTGATCAACGCGATCAACGAAGACATGCCCTATGACCAGTTTGTGATCCAGCAGCTTGCGGGGGACCTGCTGCCTGGGGCGACGCTGGCGCAGCGCACGGCGACGGGCTTTCATCGGAACACGCTGACCAATACGGAAGGGGGCATCGATCCGGAAGAGGATCGGGTGAAGCAGGCGGTGGACCGGACGAACACGACGGGGGCGGTGTTCATGGGGCTGACGATGGGCTGCGCCCAGTGCCACACGCACAAGTACGACCCCATCACGCAGCGCGAGTATTTCGGGATGTATTCCTTTTTTGATGCGGCGCTGGAGCAGGATATTCCCGCGCCGCTGCCGGGGGAGGAGGACGCGCACGCGGCGGCGGTGGCGAAGCACACAGGGGAAGTGGCCACGAAGAAGGCGGAGCTGGCGGCTTATCGGCCCACGCTGCTGGCTGGGCTGCCCGCCTGGGAGGCAACCTTGTCCATCCCCGAGGAGGGTTGGAATATTCAGGATCCGATCTCCTATGTGTCGACGGGTGGCGCGAGTTTCAAGGAGCTGGAGGACCGGTCCGTGCTGGTGAACGGGGAGAATCCGCTGACCGATGCGTACACGGTGGTGTTTCGCAGCGATGCGCGGGACGTAAAGGGATTCCGACTGGAGACCTTGACGCACGACGAACTGACGTACCACGGTCCGGGCCGCGCGCACAACGGTAGTTTTGTACTGGCGGAAATCTCGGTCACGGCGGCACCCGCGAGCGAACCGCATCGCACGGCACCGGTGAAGATTGCGTCGGCGAAGGCGGGCTTTGCCCAGGAGGGGTATCCCATCGAGGCGGCGCTGGACGGGAACGCCGCCACGGGCTGGGGCATCCTCAATGGCAAGAATACGAACCAGAACCAGTCGGCGGACTTCACCTTCGAGGCCCCGGTGGGCCACGAGGAAGGCACGATCTTCACGGTCAAGATCGATCATGGGTATGGCGGCTACAGCAATATTGGCCGGTTCCGGCTCGCGCTGACGCGCAATGATCCCGCAAACATCATTTTTTCGGATGACGTGGTGGCCGCGCTGAGGTTGCCGGTCGCCGAGCGGACGGAAGAGCAGACCGAAAGCCTTCTGCAACTCTACGGTCAGGGCGACGCGACTTGGAAGAAGCTCACGGAAGAGCTGGCCAAACTGGAGGGCAATCCCCCGGCGCCGATTCCGTCGATTGTGATGGCGCTGCGCCCGAATGAGAAGGCACCGGTGACGCGCATTCACAACCGGGGCGATTTCCTGCAACCGGGTGACGAAGTGCAGCCCCACACGCCTGCGGTGCTTCCGCCGCTGAAGGCGCGGGGCGACAAGCCGGACCGGTTGGATCTGGCGCGGTGGATCGTGGATCCGGCGAATCCGCTCACGGCGCGGGTGGCGGCGAACCGGGTTTGGGAGCATCTCTTCGGCGACGGCCTGGCGCGGACGAGCGAAGACTTCGGAACGCGCACGGAAGCGCCGACCCATCCGGAGTTGCTGGACTGGCTGGCGGTGAGTTTCGTGGAGGATCACTACTGGAGCACGAAGTCGCTGATCAAGGCGATAGTTTCGTCTGCGGCCTATAAGCAGTCGTCCCATGTGCGGGAGGACCTGTATCAGTCCGATCCGACGAACCGGCTGATCGCGCGGCAGAATCGTTTCCGGGTGGAGGGGGAGATCACGCGGGATCTGTTTCTGGCGGCGAGCGGCCTGCTGGTGGATGAGATCGGCGGGCCGAGCATTCGTCCGCCCCTGCCTGCGGGCGTGGCGGACCTGGGCTATGCGGGTTCGGTGAAGTGGCCGGAGTCGGAAGGGCCGCAGAAGTACCGCCGGGGCATGTACGTGTTCTTTCAGCGCACGGTGGCCTATCCCATGCTGGTGGCTTTTGATTGCCCGGATTCCAACGTGGCCGCGCTCAGCCGGAACCGGTCGAACACGCCGCTCCAATCGCTGACGCTGCTGAACGATCCGGTGTTTGTGGAGGCGGCGCAGGCGCTGGGTAAGCGGCTGCTGGAGATGGATGCAACGGATGAATCGGCGCGGGTGCGGGAGGCTTTCCGGATGTGCATGGGCCGCGAGCCGAAGGAGAAAGAGTTGGAACTGCTCGTGAAGCTGGTGGCGGAGCAGGAGGCGCTGTTCGCGGCGCAACCGGAGGAGGCGAAGACGTTGATGGGACCTTATCTGCCGGACGACGTGGCCCCAGAGACGGCGGCTGCCCATATGATCCTGGCGAGGGCGATTATGAATCTGGACGAGTTTTTGACGCGGGAATGAGACACACTTCTGATAGTTCGCAGGGACAACAGAGACGACAGGGACAGCAGGGTCCGATAGAGAAGGCTTGGCCTGAAGTTGTCTGCCGTCACTGTAGTCCCTGATGTCCCTGTAACTGGACAGCACAAAATGTAAGGGTATTGGTCATGCATCCGATTGAAGAGCAAATCCAGCGCACGCGGCGTCAGTTTCTGACGACGGCGGCGGGCGGTATTGGCGGGCTGGCGCTGACGGCGCTGCTGGGCCGGGACGGATACGGTGCGGTGCCGGGGCTGAACCCGCTGGCGCCTAAGCCGAACCACACGACGCCGAAGGCGAAGGCCTGCATCTTCATTTTTATGGAGGGCGGGCCGAGCCAGATGGATCTCTTTGATCCGAAGCCGATGCTGAACAAGCTTCACGGCCAGCCGCTGCCGGAGTCGATGACGAAGGACATGCGCTTCGCCTTTATTCAGAAGGAGACAGCGACGGTGCTGGGGAGCAACCAGCAGTTCAAGAAATACGGCGAGAGCGGGATGGACTTCTCCACGTGGCTTCCGAACATCGGCAGTTGCGCGGACGACATCTGCATGATTCGCTCGATGCATACGGATGCTTTCAATCACCATCCGGGGCAATTGATGATGAACACGGGCGTGCCCACCTTCGGGCGGCCCTCCATGGGCTCTTGGATCAACTATGGACTCGGCTCCGAGGCGGACAACCTGCCGGGCTACGTGGTGCTGAGCGCGGGCCGGGGTACCTCGGGCGGCGTTTCCAACTGGTCGAGCGGTTTCCTGCCTTCGAATTATCAGGGCGTGCTCTTTCGCAATCAGGGCGAGCCCGTGCTGCATCTGGCGAATCCGGCGGGCCTGCCTCATGAGTGCCAGCGCCTGGGGCTGGATACGGTGCGTGACTTGAACCAGATTCACTATGAAGAGACGCGCGACCCGGAAGTGCTGGCGCGCATAGCGTCCTATGAATTGGCCTATCGCATGCAGGCCGCCGCGCCCGAACTGATCGACCTGAGCGACGAGACCCAGGCGACGCTGGACATGTATGGCGTGGACCGGAGCGAGGTGGGCTACAAGGCGTCGCGCGGCGGCCCCAAGGGGACTTTTGCGGCCTTCTCGCGAAACTGTCTGCTGGCGCGGCGCATGGTGGAGCGGGGCGTGCGCTTTATCAACATCTACCACGCGAGCTGGGATCACCACAGCGATCTGGACAATGAGATGAAGTTCACCACGGACATGTGCGACCAGCCCATCGGCGCGCTGATCAAGGATCTCAAGCAGCGGGGACTTCTGGAGGATACGCTGGTGGTATTCGGATCCGAGTTCGGTCGCACGCCCCTGGGCGAGAACCGGGCGGGCTTCCGCGAGGCGAACACGGGCCGGGATCACCACCCCATGGCCTTCACGATATGGATGGCGGGCGGCGGCACGAAGGGTGGCCGGATCATCGGCGAGACGGACGACATCGGCTGGAATATTGTGAAGGATCCGGTGCACATCAACGATCTGCACGCCACGCTGCTGCATTTGTTCGGATTGAATCACCTGGACCTGACCTATCGCTACAGCGGTCGGGATTTCCGCCTGACGGATGTGGCGGGCGAACTGGTGCCCGCGATCTATACATGAGCGCGGACGGTGATGAACGGTGCGATGGGACTTAGAGTGACCTATGACCGTGCATGGACTTGACTGTGCAACTACGGGTTTGAAAATTATAAAGGCTAGACCATTTCGCCCCGCAGTGGCAGCGCAGCTTTCAGCCCTGGGCAACGCCCAGGGAAGCAGGCGAGCACATTTTTTTCGCCCTGAAAGGGCAGCGCAGTGGGACGGCAACGCATGGTTCTCAGCCTGCAACTGCACTGCCCTTTCAGGGCGTAAAATTGAAGGGGATGCACATTTCCCTGGGCGTTGCCCAGGGCTGAAAGCTGCGCTGGCCTTTCAGGCCGAAGAGAACGGGGCGTTATTTTCATACGCATACAAAGGTTTTTCATCTCGGGCGTTTACAACGCGAGTCACAAAGATTTCGAGCGCCTTGATCAAAATGTATTGGTCGGACCAATTTTGACCGATCGGAATGGTGACGTCCGAGGTTGACCTTTCGGCCCGAAGTCTTTATGCTCACTCGACCATGCCCGGGCCCTGTTCCCCTGGCGTCCCGGCGCGCCGTGAAACCTTGACCGCGTCCGCGGAGTCTGTGGAAGAGGGCCTGCCTAACTTTAAACCGCGGCGATTCAAACCCTGAATGCCGCACCGGAGAATTCCCACATGAGCAAGCATTCCATGACGCGGCGCGCCTTCCTGGCGGCCACCACAACCACGGCGGTGACGGTATTGGCCGCGCCCAACGACGCCCAGGTGGTGCCGGGCAAGATCTCCCCGAACGAGAAGTTGAACATCGCGGCGATCGGCGCGGGCGGCAAGGGCTTCAGCGATCTCATGTCCTGCAGCAAGCTGGGCGAGAACATCGTGGCCCTGTGCGATGTGGACGCGAAGGAAGGGGGCGAGGCCTTTTACAAACTGCCGAACGCGAAGCAATTCAAAGACTATCGCGAGATGCTGGAGAAGATGCCGGAAATCGACGCCTGCACGGTGTCCACGCCGGATCACACCCACGCGCCGGCAGCCTACATGGCCATGAAGCTGGGCAAGCACGTGTACGTGCAGAAGCCCCTGACCCACACCGTGGCCGAGGCCCGCCTGCTGACGAACACGGCCCGCGAGATGAAAGTGGCCACGCAGATGGGCAACCAGGGCCACTGCGGCAATGGCGTGCGCGACATGTGCGAAATGCTCTGGTCCGGTTCCATCGGCCAGGTGAAAGAAGCCCACGTGTGGACGAACCGTCCCGTGTGGCCCCAGGGCATCGCGAAGCCTCTGGACGAGATGCCCGTTCCCGACACGATGGCGTGGGACCTGTGGATCGGCACCGCGCCGATGCGTCCCTACAACGACAAATATGCGCCCTTCAACTGGCGCGGCTGGTGGGATTTCGGCTCCGGCGCGTTGGGCGACATGGCCTGCCACATCATGGACCCGGCCTTCTGGGCGTTGAAACTCGTGGAAGCCTCCGACTACAGCGTAGAGCTTGTTGCCCAGTCCGGCAAGAACGACCAGACGGCGCCCCTGGCCTCCATCGTGAAGTACAGCTTCCCCGCGCGCGGCGACATGGCCCCCGTGGACGTGTTCTGGTATGACGGCATGCTCATTCCCAAGCGGCCCGAGGGCATCCCCGCGAACCAGAAGCTGGGCGACGGCGACAACGGCTGTTTCTTCGTGGGCGAAAGCGGCATCCTCACGGCGGGCGAATACGGCGGCGAAGCGCGCCTGCTGCCCGACGAGAAGATGGCGGACTACAAGAAGCCCGAGCAGACTATCAAGCGCATCAAAGACGAAGATCCCTATCTCAACTGGATCGAAGCCTGCAAGGGCGGCGAGCCGGCGGCTTCGAACTTCGACTACTCCGGCCCCTTCACCGAGATGGTGGCCTTCGGTAACCTGGCGGTCCGCACGGAGCAGAAGATGCACTGGGACAACAAGGCCGGCGCGGTCACCAACGTCCCGAATCCCAAGGAATTCGTGAGCAAGGAATATCGCAAAGGCTGGGAACTGCCCTGCTGAGGCGGAAGATGAATTGAGTGCAGCGAGGCCCCGCAGGCGATGTCTGCGGGGCTGTTTGTTTGTCGCGCTGGAAGTGTGAATTTGCCGCCATTCCAGAACGCGGGGCGATGCTGGAATGGCGAAGTACGTTGCGTGCCCGTTGTTCTGACTGGATCAATGGAGCCAGAAAAGTCAAAGTGTATCGTTTCAGTTCAGGCAGTGGCTATTCCTGCTGGAGTTGCCTGAGAGGTGAAACTTGGACCGGTGCAAACAGCGTCCATTAAAATACATCAATTCACGATCACGAGGAGTCCCTATCCATGAAGAAGCCGAGTCTCACCCGCCGGGCCTTTCTGGCCGCAACGACGACGACCGCCCTCCTGGCGACCACGCGTATCCGCGCGAATGACGCCCAGGTGATTCCGCGCAAGCTTTCGCCGAATGAGAAGCTCAATGTGGCGGGCGTGGGCGTGGGCGGGCAGGGGCTGGTGGATATCATGAACTGCCGGAAGGAGAATGTGGTGGCGCTGTGTGATGTGGATTGGGAGCGGGCCGGGGAGGCCTTCTACAAGCTGCCGGATGCGAAGCAATACAAGGACTATCGCAAGATGCTGGAGGAGATGCCGGAGATCGACGCGGTCACGGTGTCCACGCCTGATTTCATGCATGCCACGGTGGCCCACGCGGCGATGACGCTGGGCAAGCATGTGTATGTGCAGAAGCCGCTGGCCCACACGCCGATGGAGGCGCGGCTGCTGACACGGACGGCGTCGGCGACGGGCGTGGCCACGCAGATGGGCAATCAGGGTCACTCGGGCAGTGGCACGCGGCAGTTCTGTGAGATTTTCTGGTCGGGCGCGATTGGTGAAGTGCGCGAGGCCCACGCGTGGACGGATCGTCCGGGCGGACGCTGGCACCGGGACCCTGCGGCGCTGGAGGCGGGCCAGGCGGTGCCGGAGACTATGGACTGGGAACTCTGGCAGGGCAACGGGGCGCGGCGGCCCTACAGCAATATTCTGCATCCCCAGAAGTGGCGGGTGTGGTGGGATTATGGCTGTGGCGCGCTGGGCGATATGGCGTGCCACATCATGGATCCGTCCTACTGGGCCTTGAAGCTGGGCGATGCGCCCCACTTCAGTGTGGAGGTCGTGAAGGCGGAGGGGCAGAACGAGGTTCAGGTAACCACGGGTTCGGTGCTGAAGTATAGCTTCCCCGAGCGTGCCGGGCTTCCACCCGTGGATTTCTATTGGCACGATGGCGACAATCGTCCCCGGCGCCCCGAAGGAATTCCCAACTCCGAGATTCTGGGGGATAAAGACGGCGGCTCCTTCCTCATCGGGAGCGATGGATTGCTGGGCACAGGGACCTATGGCATGACCACGAAGCTGCTGCCCGAGGCCCGGATGGCGGGCTATACCCTGCCGCCGGAGACGATTCCCCGGGTGAAAGGGTCGCACTACCGGAACTGGATTGAAGCGTGCAAGGGTGGGGCACCGGCGTGCTCCAATTTCAGCTATGCGGGCCCCTTCGCGGAAATGGTGCTGGTGGGTAACATCGCCCTGCGCACGGGGAGCAAGGTGGAGTATGATTTCGTGAAAGGTACGGTGAAAGACAACCCGGCAGCCTCGGCGCTGCTGACCCGGAGCTACCAGCCGGGGTGGGAGTTGACAGTTGAAGGCTGAAGGATGAAGGATGAAGGATGAAGGATGAAACGCGGCGAAGTGGGACTTCATCCTTCATCCTTCATCCTTCAGACTTCATATTTCATCCTTCCATTCGTTACCATAGCGCGATTTAATTTTTCGGGCCGGGGAGTGCCCCTACCCCAATCGATAGTATGAGAGGAAACGGAACAATGAGTGACTCACGGCTTTCCCGGCGCGCATTTCTTGCCGCCACTACGACCACAGCCGCCCTGGCGATGAGCGGTTACGCCTCGGCCAAACCCAACACGGCTCGGGTGGTCCCCAAGAAGTTTTCGCCGAATGACAAGCTGAACATCGCGGCCATCGGCGCGGGCGGTAAGGGCATGAGCGACCTTATGGGTTGTCATGCGCTGGGCGAGAACATCGTGGCGCTGTGCGATGTGGACTGGGAGCGCGCGGGCGAGGCGTTCTACAAGCTGCCGAACGCGAAGCAGTACAAAGATTTCCGCACAATGCTGGAGGAGATGCCGGAGATTGACGCGGTGACGATCTCCACGCCGGACCACACCCACGCACCGGCGGCCTACATGGCCATGAACCTCGGCAAGCACGTCTATGTGCAGAAGCCCCTCACGCATACCGTGGCGGAAGCGCGCCTGCTGACCAATGTGGCGAAGGAAACGGGTGTCATCACGCAGATGGGCAACCAGGGCAACTCGGGCAACGGCGTGCGCGAACTGTGCGAGATGGTCTGGTCGGGTGCCATCGGCGATGTGACCAAGGTCCACACCTGGAGCAATCGCCCGATCTGGCCCCAGGGCATTGCCGCCCCGCTGCCCGGCGAGCCCGTACCCGCGACGATGGACTGGGACCTGTGGCTCGGGCCGGCGCCGACGCGGGCCTACAACGCGAAGTATGCGCCCTTCAACTGGCGCGGCTGGTGGGACTTCGGCTGCGGCGCCCTGGGCGACATGGCCTGCCACATCATGGATCCCTGCTACCGCGCGCTGAAGTTGAACGAAGCCGAATATTTCACGGTGGAATCCATCCAGGACGGCATGACGGACGAGTGCCCGCCCCTGTCTTCGGTGGTGAAATACAGCTTCCCCGCGCGCGCGGGCATGCCGCCGGTGGAAGTGTTCTGGTACGACGGCAAGATCATGCCGCCGCGCCCGGACGGCGTAGATGGAGAAGCGAAAGCGGATGGTACCAAGGAAGTAGCCAAGCTTGGCGATGGCAGCAATGGCTCCTTGTTCTATGGAACGGGCGGGATGCTGACGACGGGCACCTATGGCGATGGATCTCGCCTGCTGCCCGGCGACACGATGGCGGCCTACACGCGCCCCGAGCCCACGATCCCGCGCATCGAGAATGAAGATCACTACAAGAACTGGATCGACGGCATCAAGGGCGGTCCGAAACCCGGTTCGAGCTTCGACTACTCCGGCCCCTTCACGGAGATGGTGGTGTTCGGCAATCTGTCCGTTCGCACCGGCAAGAAGCTGCACTGGGATAACATCAAGGGCAAAGTCACCAACGACAAGAAGGCGGCGGATCTCATCAGCAAGGAATACCGCAAAGGCTGGGAGCTGCCCTGCTGAGCGCGTTGAGTTAAGTTAAGAAAATGAAGCCC
>JBIJDL010000459.1:0-5250 GCA_044344195.1 Candidatus Hydrogenedentales bacterium | reverse complement strand
GGCCGAGATCGACCAGCTCGTTTATCTCGTCCTTATTCAGTTGAGCCAGGTTGATGGTGGGGGCCTGTTCGTAGTCGTCGGTCACCCATTCGCGCCAATCGTTGGGAATAAGGGACCCCGATTCCTTGGCCCATTCGTAGTAACTCGTCCCTGGATAGGCGACCACCCCCGTGAACTGGGCCGTGTCAATCTTTAATTCCTGGGACATCTGGATGGTCCGCATGGCCGTCTCGCGGGTTTCCTCCGGACCGCCGATCATGAAGCAACCGTGGATTCGCAGCTTGGCCTTGGCGGCGTTTTCCGCAAAGGTATACATCTGGTCCACTGTGGTGCCTTTTTTTACGTTGTTCAGGATCTTCTGATCGCCGAACTCAAAACCCACGCAGAGCATGCGGCAACCGGAGCGCTTCATAAGCCGAAGAACTTCCAGATCATTCAGATCCACACGGGCGTTCGCGCTCCAGGACAGCTTTAAATCACGGCGTATGATCTCCTCGCAAAGCTCGATGAGCCGGTCGCGGGCAATGCGCATTGTGAGCGTGTCGTCTTCGAACATCACCTCGCGCAAGCCCGGAATGACCTTTTTCGCGTGCTCCATTTCGTCCACGACCCGCTTCACGCTGTGGGTGCGATAGCGGTGACCATTCATAACCTGAGGAATCTGGCAGTAGGAGCATCGGTAGCGGCATCCCCGCCCCGTGATCGCCGTCACAAACGGAAAAAGCTTCGCTCCGTCGATATAGTCGTTCATATCCAGATGGTGCCAGGCGGGGAAGGGGAGTTCATCCAGATCCTCGATATAGGGCATATCGGGGTTCTCTTTGTAGACGTCCCCGTCCATATAGGAGACCCCCTTGCACTCGGTCACCGGAACACCATTGGCCAGGTCGCGCAATATATAGTCGAACTCATGGCGCGCCACGGCGTCCACGGCACCTTTCGCGGCGCGAAGGGTAGACTCGGCTTCGGCGGAAACATGCGGGCCGACCATCACATGGATGCCGCCCACCGCTTCTTTGCACAGCCGCGCCGATTCGATATCGGCATAAATGGAGGGGGTTGTGGCCTGGTAGACCGTCATGTCGGGCTTGAAAGCCTTCAGGTGCTTCTCAATCACCTCGGGCGTGGGCATGTTCTTGGCTTGGCTGTCGAGGAAGAGCAACTCGTGGCCCGCCTGCTCCAGCACCGCCACCGCCGTGGCCAGATAGTCGGGATGGCGCTGCACCCGGCCCCGCGAACGGGCGAACCAGCGTGCGGACTTGGTGAAGTCCTTGCCAAACATGGGGTTTAAGACCGCTACCCGCATTTACCTGCACTCCTTGCGTGAATTCCCTCAACGAAGATACCTGTTGTCGTAACGGTAACAATACATTGAGGTTAAGTATTTCCGGATCCATCCGGAAGTCCGACTGCTATACCCACATCAGTATAGCACAAGTCGCCCTTCGGTGCAGGGGCGATTCATGGCGCGCGGGTGCCTAGTCGGTCCAGAGGTTGCCCAAATAGCCCCCCGCGCCCGCCCCTTCATCGGCAATAATGCCGCGGAGCACCGTGTGGATAACCGGCCGAAGGGCGATTGCTTCCAGCGACTCCATCGAATGAAAGGAAACCTCCACCACCCGCTCGTCCTCTCCGACCCGAGGGCGTCCAGTCACGATGCGCGCGCCGAAGTATAGATTAACGATATGGCGGTGCTTCTCCTCGGGAATGCTGTCGTTCACCAGCAGCAACGGGCCAACCGCACATTCGATGCACAACTCTTCCCGCAACTCGCGCCGAAGGGCCTCCGCCAGCGTCTCACCGAAGTCAACCCCGCCGCCGGGCAGCATCCAGTAAGTCTCGCCGTCCTTCTCATGACGCACGAGTAACAGTTGATTGTTCTCGACGATGATGGCGGCCACACGAATGCGGGGCAGAGGATGGGTCATGAATGGATCTCGTCTATTTGGGAAGCCGGACATCCCGACGTTTTGCAATGGGTGCTGGGGGTACGTACTATAGACTCTTGTTAAGAGCCTAATAGAACAATTTCGTGAAAAGCAACCCCTGCAGAAGGACCCTCGTTCATGACCTTGATCCAAATGAAACAGCGTACCCACGCCACCTTGATACTGACCCTGGCGCTTCTCCCCATGGCTGCCTTTGCCGCGCCCATGACACCCCTCGAATTCGCCGACAAGGCGCGCGAGCACGGCGGTAACGTCAGTTTCGTCTTCGGTGCGAAGCGATCCTTTCCCCAGTGTCACGCATCAACGGTGGCGGAGACGCCGGATGGCGGCCTGGTCGCGGCCTGGTTTGGCGGCACGGCGGAAAAAGACGACGATGTCGGCATCTGGACCTCCAACTACGACGGCGAGAAATGGTCCGCCCCGGTTGCCGCGGCCAAGATAAACAACACGCCCCACTGGAACCCGGTCCTGTTCAAAGACGAAACCGGCGAATTGCACCTGTTCTTCAAGGTGGGTCCCGAAATACCGACCTGGCAGACCTACTGGATGCACAGCAAGGACGGCAAGACCTGGAGCGCGGCGGAAGAACTCGTCGCGGGTGATCAGGGCGGGCGCGGCCCGGTGAAGAACAAAGCCATCGTCCTTTCCGACGGAAGCTGGTTGGCGCCGGCCTCCACAGAGCCCGGAGCCTGGCTGGCCTTCGCGGACCGGTCCGCCGACCACGGCAAAACCTGGGAGCGATCTGCTGATTTCGTATACCCATCGACATCGGAAAAGGACAAGGGCATCATACAGCCGACTTTCTGGGAGTCTACGCCCGGGGTGGTTCACGCCCTGCTTCGCTCCACCAGCGGCAAAATCTGGCGAACGGATTCGGAAGATGGCGGCAAGACCTGGGTGCCAGTCTATGATTCCGGCCTTCCAAACAACAACAGCGGCATTGATGCGGTCCGACTTAAGGATGGCCGCTTGCTGTTGGTCTATAATCACGTTTCCGGCAACTGGAAGGCCCGCACGCCCCTGAATCTGGCCATTTCGAATGACAACGGCAAGACTTGGAAGACGATCGCCTATCTGGAAGCCGATCCGGACCTCAAGAGCGAATTCTCCTATCCCGCCATCATTCAGAAAGAGTCGGGAGACATCGTCATTACCTACACCTTTCTGCGAGAGCGGGTCCGCTGCTGGCAAGTGCCCCTCGCAGCCCTGTAACGTGCCATCCCGACGTCATTAAGTCCCGAGAGGGGTGCTTCCGCATCCCTCTCGTCCCTTTTTCCGAGAGACCATTGCCACAATGCCCAGACGCTTCCTTCACAAACACGGGCCATTCGTGCTGCTCCTGCTCGTCCTTTCCCCCGCGCGCCTCTGGCTCATGACCACTCTCGAGCTGAACGAAGACGAGGCCTACTACTGGGAATGGTCCCGCAACTTGGCCCTGTCCTACTACGACCAGGGGCCCGGAGTGGCCTTCGCCATGGCCCTGGGCACATCGCTTCTCGGCCATACGGAGTTCGGTGTCCGCCTGGTCTCGTTCCTGATGGGCATCGTGACACTGTGTCTGGGCTATGGACTGGTATGGCGCGTGAGCCGTTCCCCATCGGCGGCCGTCGTCGCTGCCCTGCTGCTCGCTTTCGTCCCGATAAATTTCATCAGCGGACTGGTCATGATTCACGACTCGGTCATGTATTTCGGCTGGGTCGGGTTCGTCTACGGTTTCTGTCGATATCTGGAGACCCGGCACGCCGGCTGGCTCTATGCCTGCGGGTTCTTCCTGGGCATCGGCATGCTCGCGAAACACACCATGGTCCTGCTCGTGCCGCCTGTATTCATCCTCGCCATCTTGCGACCAGAAGAGCGTGCCCTGCTGCGCAATCCCCACTTCTGGCTGGCTGCGGGTCTGGCCGCCTGCATGGCCCTGCCCATCGTGATCTGGAATGCGCAACATGACTGGGCCGGGCTGCAGGCAATTCTCCACCTGCCTTCCGCCAACGATCACGGACGACCCTTTTACCAGACCCTCGGCGACTTTCTCGGGGGGCAACTGCTCGTCCTCAATCCGTTCATTGCCATCCCCATGGCCATGGTCGTCTGGCGCGCCCTTCGGTTTGGCCGGGGCGACGCGCGCGCGCAGTTTCTAGCCCTGACCACGGCCTTCATGTTCGCTTTCTTCTTCGTCATGAGCCTTGGGAAGATGGTGCAGGCCAACTGGCCCGTGTGCGCGTATTTCGGCGGACTGTTGCTCCTCGGTATCGATTTGGGCCGCCGATGGGAGGCGGGGGGACGACGTCTCGCTTGGGCCTCTATCGTGTCGACGGTGATGATGCTGGTGCCTGTGGTCTTTCCTTCGACGCTGGCGTTGCCAGCCAGGGCGCTCGGCCTCGCGTTGCACCCCGGGGCCATCATGACCAACAGGCTCTACGGCGGACGGGAAATTGCCGAACAACTAGACCTCGTGCGGCAACAGCATCCCGGAATCCAAGTTTGTGGAAATCGCTACCAGGAGACGGCACTGTTGGCCTTCTACCTGCCGGATCACCCCCGAACCTTCAGCCTGAACGTCGAGGCACGGCCAAACCAGTACGACTTCTGGCAGCCACCCGAAGCCCATTTAGGGAAGGATTTCATCCTGGTGTGCCTGACTCATGACGAGCCCCCGTCGACCATTACGAACTTGTTTCAGTCCTGGGAGGCATTGCCGCCTGGAACCGTGGAGAACTACGGCACCACGGCCAAGAAATATCGATTCTTCCTGATGCGCGGCTTTCTGGGTCGCGAGCAACCTTCGACCGATGGCGCTTCGCACCGGGGATTGCGGGGCGGCGAGGTCGATTAACTCGCCGCCTGCGATCCCCAGGTCGCGTCCTGAGGATATGCGGGGACCACACATACGGGGTAGCCTCCTGCGGCGTAAACCGAGGCGCGCGAGTCAGTCCACGGGCTTTTTCTCTATACCGATCTTACTGCCCTGTATAAAGTTATCCCATTTCGTGCCGATAGACCAGAAGGTTGGATTGGACCCGGCGGAGGGCTCCGTAACCGCACCGGCGGGTGTGGTTACCAATATTTTCTCTTGACACGAGCCCTCCTCAGGCATAATGCTGACTTTGAGTTGTTTTCCGGTCTGTTGTACGGAGACTCTTCTCATTTTCACGTGAAGGGCTGTTCATGAAGCGCACGGGTACCCTTACTGTTCCCTACACCTTCTGCCTGTTTTGCGGGGTTATCGGCCTCGTCTTACTGATGGCAGGCACCTTCACGTGGCTGGCCCTCAGCGACATACGCGAGGCCGAACCGGTGCAGG
>JBIJDL010000079.1:0-17369 GCA_044344195.1 Candidatus Hydrogenedentales bacterium | reverse complement strand
TCGATCTGAACCGCGACGTGGACTGGGAAAAGACCCGGGCCTACGCGCCCTTCGGCTGGAGCGGCATCTTCATCAATTCCGAAGGCATCCGGCCCCACGGATCGGTGCCGGAATCCGAATACGACATCGTCCGCGATGCCATCGTAGAGCGGCTCCAGTTCCTGAAGAACCCGGTCACGGGCGAATGCGTGGCCCATCCGATTCACCTGAAGAAAGACATGTACAAGGGCCCCTACACCCCCTGGGGTCCCGACATCATGCCCCTGCCGCTCGACAAGAAGCACATGCCCGTGTGCTTCTTCGGCTTTCAGTCCAAAGAGCCGGTCTACCCGAATAATACCCTCTACGGCAATCACCTCATGGAGGGGATCGTCATGGCCAACGGCAATGGTGCCCGTCCCGGCGGGGAGACCCATGCCTGTCTCATCGATATGGCTCCCACGATCCTGTATCTGCTCGGCCTGCCCGTTCCCGATGACATGGACGGGCGCGTGATCGAGGAAATCATCGATCCGGCCGTGCTCGCGGCGAACCCCATCACCATGCTGGACACCACAGGATCCACCAGCACGACGGGCGGCGGATTGACGGACGACGAGGAAGAGGAATTGCGGGCGCGCCTTGAAGGGCTTGGTTACCTGTAGAATTCCAGCGACGCCCCAATCGCATTGACTCGTGCCGCCTTCTACCGCCAAAGACAAAAATAGCCCCCCCGAGTTTATCGGGGGGGCTTTGTGCTGTATCAATTGCCCGGCTGCTTCATCCCGAATTTTTCAATCTTGTAGCGCACCTGATCCCGCGTGATGCCCAGCAGGGCGCCGGTGCGGGTCTGGTTCCAGTCGCAGCGGTTCAGGGCCTGGCGCAGGAGGCTTTCTTCGGCGTCCGCCAGGGTGCAGCCCTGGAGGGGCAGGGGCACAATCTCGCCCAGACTTTCCACCGGCGTGTTGAAATTGGCCCGGCCAAGGACGATATCGCCCTTTTCGATCCAGGGGCCCTCGTTGAGCAGGATGGCACGCTCCATGACATTCCGCAATTCGCGGATGTTCCCCGGCCACGGGTAGGCGTTGAGTTTGGCCAGCGCGTCGGCGGAGATGCCCTGAAGCTGCTTGCGGAATTCGCGGTTGAACATGGCCAGGAAATAGTTGGCCAGTACGGTGATATCGCCCTTGCGCTCCCGGAGGGGCGGCATGTGAATCGGCACCACATTGAGACGGTAGTAGAGGTCTTCGCGGAAGGTCTGTTCGCTCACCATCCGCTCCAGGTTGCGGTTGGTCGCCGCGATGAGGCGCATGTCCACGTGGATATCCGTAACCCCGCCGATGCGCTTGAAGGACTTTTCCTCCAGGATGCGCAGCAATTTCGCCTGGAGCGCCGGGGTCATGTCGCCAATCTCGTCCATGAATACCGTACCACGGTTGGCGAGCTCGATCAGGCCCTTCTTGCGGCTGGTCGCATTGGTAAACGCACCGGCTTCATAGCCGAAGAGCTCCGACTCCAGGAGGGATTCCGGCAGGGCGGTACACGTAATGTTCATGAAGGGGTGGGCGGCCCGGGAAGATTCGTAGTGCAGGGCGCGGGCGACGAGGTCTTTGCCCGTGCCGCTTTCGCCCAGCAGCAGGGTGGTGGTGCTCGGGCCCTGGGCCACTTTACGCACCAGGGACTTCACCTCGTTGATCTGGGGGCTGCAGCCCACGATATTATCGAGACCGAACTGGGAGCGCTTCTGGTCCAGATCCGTGGTCACATTCCGGCGCATCACGCTCGTTTCGTGCACCCGGTTCACCGTCAGGCTCAATTCATCCAGATCGAAGGGCTTGGAAATATAGTCGGCCGCGCCATTCTTGATGGCGCCAACAGCGCCTTCGAGGCTGGAGTAAGCGGTAATGATAATTACCGGCGTATCCGGATGGGCGTCGTGAAATTCCTGGAACAGGGTCATCCCGTCGGTGTCGGGCAGGCGCATATCCATGAGCGCCAGTTCAAAGGCGTCCTGATGAAAACGGCGACGCGCCGATTCGCCCGAATCGGCCTCGACGACCGAATAGCCCTCCTGCTCCAGCCGCTTCTTGAGGGACCAGCGAATCATCTTTTCGTCATCGACAACCAGAACGGAACCGGGCACAGTTATTCTCCTTGCGGTATGCATATCACAACATTCACCCCGGTATCCCCACTATTCTCAATATACACCGTGCCATCGTGGGCTTCAACAATCCGCTGAGACACGGCCAAGCCCAAGCCGGAACCCTCTACCCGCGTCGTGAAAAATGGTTCGAAAATGTGCGGCAGGTCGGAAGCCCGGATGGACTTTCCATCATTATATAATTGAATCTCTACGGTACCGTCGGCCTGAAACGCGCGCCAATGAATACGCCCCTCCGGGCGAACGGCCTGGCAGGCATTCGCCCAAATGTTTTCCAGCACTTGACGGAACAAGCGTGAATCCACCTCGACCAGGAGAGACTCGCTGCAATCCATCGTTACTTCGATGCCCTCCGGTGCCCGGACGTGGGGTCCGTCACACACCGATTCTACCATATTTCGCAGTACGACGGTCTCCAGCTTGGGTTCGATAGGCTTGGCGTAGCGAAGCAATTGCTCGACCGTGCCGGATATCCGTTCGATGAGGCCCTGTACCTCCTTGAGCACCTGCGCGTGTTCGTCGTCGCCCAGCGTCCCTCCCGCCATGATCTGGAGGGCCCCTTTCATACCCGCGAGGGGGTTCCGAATCTCGTGGGCGACCGTGGCCCCCATTTCACCGATCCGCGCCAGGTGCTGGTTGCGCGCAACCTTTTCCTGCATCATTTTCAATGCGGACACATCGCGCATGGAGCACGTATAGTAGGGCGTTCCGTCCAGATCCGTGGTCGTCACGTTCACGTGGATGGGTACTTCGACCCCGCCGCGGCCCAGTGCGCGCAATTCGGATTCCACGCTGCCCTGCGCCGACCGGGCGGCATCCCGCGCACGCAGCAGGACATTACCCCAGAGGTCGCGGCTTTCGGGGGCAATCATTTCGATGGCCGGGCTGCCCGGGAAGTCAGCCCCGCTCCGGGCAAAGAGTTCGGCCGCCGCCTGGTTCGCCGATTCGACGCGCCCCGCCATGTCGATGATAACAATGGCGTCGGGGGCCGTTTCCAGGATGGTGCGGGTCCGCGCCTGGCTCGCGCGCAATGCGCCCTGGGCCGAAAGCAATTCGGTTTCTTCGGCCTGCAGGCGTTCCAGCATCCGATTGAACTCGGTTGCCACTTCGCCAATTTCATCCTGGCGCGAGGCCAGCGGGGCGGGGTTCATATCACGTCCGAGCCCGACGCCCTTCACGTGGGCGCTCAGGCGCTGTAGCGGGTCGGAAACAAGCCACTTCATGGCGGATAGGAGCATCAGCAGGAATACAAAACCGGCGATGCCCGCGGCCAGCATGTTCAAACGAATCGCGGCATGGCCCCGTGCCATGATGCGACGGGGTACCGTCGCATCGAGGACCAGCGTATCCCGACCGCGGAAGTCGTGGGAGTGGGTCAACACCCGCAGCATTTCGGGACTTTCTTCCACAACCCGAATCTCATGCTCCGCCAGCCCTTCCGCCTCCGATGGTATGGTCTGACGGGCCAGATCGATAACATCGACCGCAACCTGGGTCTGATCCCGGATCGATTGGACGATTTCCTTATCCAGCAGTCGCCCCATGATGAGCGCGCCCCGCACCACTTCGCCGTCGGCCTGTTCGCTGGGAAGGATCGGGCGCGATACGGTCAGCATGGGTCCCAGGGATGTGCGCAGAACCCCGCGGACCACACTGTCGCGGTTGCGATGATTCAGCAGGGGGTGCTCGGGTGTCCAGGCTTTCTCGGCAAAATCGGGGAAAGGCGCGAAGGCGCCCGCCTCGAAGTCGTAATACTTTCCCCAGACCAGGGTGGCGTCACTGCGAAAGAAAAACATGATGTTCATGTCATTGTCGGCAAACCACGACGGGTAAAGATTAGCCTCGGCATAGCCCTCGGTCGGCGCTTCGACAAAGGCGGAGGTGTCATCCCAGGCGGACCAGTCAGTGCAGAGGAGTTCGATCTGGGTAATGTGGCTGTCCAGCGCGGCCAGGCAGCGGCGCATATCCTTTCGGGCTTCCTCCTCTTCGAGCTGGTGAAAACTCGGCAGGATCAGGTACTGATGGAAGGCGAAGCCCACGGCCGTGTAAAGTGAGATTCCGGCAATCAGGACCAGCACGATCTTTCGATTCAGATTCATCGTATCATCCGGCCAGGCTTCAAGAAGTATTTCGCAAGCATACTCGATTTCGGTCCGTGGTGAACAGCGCTCCACGGCGTACCCGATAAAAAAAGCCGGAGGGCGTCAAGGCACCCTCCGGCCGAACGGGTTGCTTCAAATCACACCCCGGTCATATCGAAGCCCACGATTTTCCAGGCTTCTCCTTCTTTCTTCAATTTGAACTCATAGGTGACGGTGCCGAAGATGCCCTCCAGTTCCACGGGATACACGGTGACGACATCCCCTTCGACTTCGGTCTTCGCTTCCGCCGTATTGCCCGTAATGTCTTCCAGCATCCCCTCCGTCTTCACCTGATCCACGAAGCCGCGGAGCGCGGCCTTATCGCCGACTTCATAGTGGTTGAAGTTGTCGGAGATCTGGGCCATCAAGGCTTCCACGTCGGCGTCTTCGGCGGCCTTCACATAGGCCTTGACCGCCTTCATCGCCCCTTCTTCCGGGGATTCCTGGGGGGCCGCGGCCTGAACGATGCTGTTGACCAACACCAGGAGCGCCGCTTTCTGATCCGGATTAAGCTTCGTGATCGCGGTGGAAAGTTCGGTGTCCACGGAATCCTGGGCATTGACCAGGGCACCGCCGGTGAAGACGGCTCCAGCGGCCAGCACGGCAGCAACGGCTAGGTGGGTGTACGATGACTTCATGATTCCTGTTTCCTCTCGATAATGGTTTGGGATTTGGCCCATGCCACGTAACCTCCCCGTCGGGAAGTCGTATGGACAACCGACCTTGTTTCGGGAACGACTCACACGGCATGCCCGATTGCCTGAATGTCAGTTGGACCGGCCCCAGTAAACCAGAGTTTCGGGGAGAAGGTCTGAGCGGACCCAATTTTTTTGGCAGGATTTCCCCTGAAAAGGCTCAGCCGCCGTGGGTGAATACACCACGCGGCGGCCCTACCCAGCGCGCTGAGGTTACCATCATACGTGCTGCGATTTCAGAGTATCAGAAAAGTCTTCGGTGTGCAAGATAAAAATAATGATAACAATGCGCTGAAATGGAACAATGCACAATAGGCCTACGGGAGCTCGGGAATGTCCACCCGGCTGCCACATTTAACGCACGCGCCAAAGGCCTTCGTAAAGGTCGATGGTATTCGCATCTTCTGACCGCACTGGCCGCACATCACATTGCGCTCGCTCGACTGCAGGGGCGGCGTAGCGCCGTGCAGCGCCGCCCTGGGGGCGGGGGTGGGCAGAGACGAGGCGCGTCCTCCGCTCTGGTTGATAATTGTGGTCTTGGTGCTCCGGGGCGGGGCGAGTTTCTGGAGGTGTTTGATTCGCGCTTCCCAGTTTCCCTGCCACCCGAGGTGGAGGCCCTGTTCGGCATAGTGCAGGGCGCGGTCGTAGTTGGTTTCTTCTTCCAGCAGATGGGACATGACCCAGTACCCCAGATGCTCTCCCTGGAGGTTACCTGCGGGAACGCTGTGGAGGATCTGCTGAGAGTATTTGATGTGCTGTTCGCAGCACTCCTTGGTGAAGGCCCGGGCGGCGGGCAACTGCATCCGCAGATTGTCCGCATCCCGAATAATTTCCTGGATAAAGAGGTGAAGGGCATACCAGTCGCCCGCCTCGATCAGAAAGCAGGCCCCGATATATTTCAAGCGGACCGCGATGAAACGATCTTCCAGGGAGCCGCAGAAACGCTGGGAAAATATGGCCAGATCGCTTATCATATCGATCTCGCCGAGTCGCGATGCGATGTATTCCCCCCGGGTGAAGGGGAAGTCCGCCTGGCGGGACTCGATGCGCTGCTGTTCCTCGGTGCTGAATACCCGATGGTACATGGCGAAGAGCCCACATTCGTGGATCAGGCCTGAAGCCTCCACGTCGCCTTTGGAATCTTTCAGGAACTCCAGAATACGCATTAAACTCCCTTTCCTTTACGTGGTGCAGATGACGAATCACCAATGCAGCGGTGGGGGAGCACTCGACTGAACCTCCCCGGGGCCAGCGTTGCAAGGCTGGTGCCATGCGCAACGAGGCCGCGACCCCTCGCGGAATCGTTATTGACCGGCAATCATAGTAGATGCTTTGCGCAGTTTTGTCAATTCTAAATCGGGGACTGGGAAACTTCGCACTCGGGGCGATGGGGAGGGGGCGACGCCGCTGGCGGAGGTCGGCCTATATGCGCGATACCGGATGCGCGCCGCTACACGGCAAGCAGCGCCGCCTGCAAGGCCGCCTGCAAGGCCGCAAAACATAATGCCAATAGACGTGGCTAGAATAGCAATTGCTGGGTGTCTTCACCGGAATCGTCGCCCTCTTTAACAGGGGGCGCAGGGCTTTTCTTGGGCACCCGAGGGGCTTGGGAGACCTCTGGGGCGGGGGGCGGCGTTTTCGGAGCGGGCTTTTCAGTCGCCATGGTGGCCGGGACCGGGTCGGGTCGAGCGGGCACATCGGCCCCAGCAGGGAGTTCGGCGGGGGCTTCACCGCGCGCCAAGGCGTTGATGTCCTCCTGTAACATGACTTCCGTCGTGCGCCAGGATTTGCCGACCTTGAAACCGCGAAGTCGCTTTTCGCGAAACATTTCCCGGACAGTAATGGCTTTGACCTGGAGTACGGCGGCAACGTCGTTGACAGTGAGAATTTTTTCCATGTAGGAAGGCCCTATCTAATGCTGAACAGTTCGCGGCGAACCAAGTGAGTGGATTATACAAAAACAGGCAAATACAGACAACAAATAAGTTGAACAACTTTTGGGGCCTGGCGGAGGGGGAGGGAGCCTCAAATAGATTGCACTTTTATTCTCAACTGTTTACAATGCAGACGAAGCTTCAACATGGAGACCAACTACTATGGCTAAGAAACATTTGGCAATTGCGGGGTTGTTGTGTCTGGGGTCTTGCCTTGGGGCGGGACTGTTTACCGAGGAGGTGCATGCTCAGGGTCAGGAGTTGGCGATGAAGAAGGACGGGGAGTTGGGCAATAAGGAATTCGACAAGGACCAACTGCCCAATAAGCTTGAAATGAGCTTGGGCATCGGCTCGATATTCGTGATGATCGCTGTTTTGAAGTATGCCTGACCATGCCCACAGTCATTCCCGATCGGAATGGAGTTTGGTTTCCGGACAACCGGCACACGAATAGCGGGAGCACGAACACGTGAGACAACGTATTCTGGTGCTCGACGATGAGTCGAGCATTCTTGAGCTCCTGGGGCAGCATCTGACAGAGGAGGGCTACGATTGTGAGCTCTTCACCTCCGCCATGGCGGCACTCGAAACGGTCAAATCACGACGTTTCGATTTGTTGATCACCGATCTGAAGATGCCGGAGTTGCATGGCATTGATGTGGTCATCCAGGCCAAGCGCACGGATGAAGAAATGGCCGTTATTGTCGTGACGGCCCTCTTGGAAGTCACCAACGCCATCGAAGCCATGCGCGCGGGTGCCGACGACTATCTCCTCAAGCCCTTCAACCTCTCGGAAATATCGCTGGCCGTGGAAAAGGCCCTCGATCGCCGACGACTGCTGATTGAAAACAGGAACTACAAGCGCGAGCTGGAGTCCCGGGTGAAAGAGGCGACGGTGGATCTGGAGCGGACGAACCGCGAGCTTTTGGCCACCAAAGAGTACCTCGAAAGCCTTTTCAACAGCACGGTCGACGCCATCGTAACCGTGGGCGCCAACTATCGAGTTTCCTTTGCGAACCAGGGCGCGGTGCATATGTTCGGCTATGATCGAGAGACCTTGTTGGGGATGACGCTCCAGCAACTGCTCCACGGCGGGCAGGATGAGCTCTCGTATATATTCCGCATGCTCGGCCACGATACACCCCTCCAGAATTACGAGACGGAGATCACCCACAAGGGCGGATCCCTGATCCCGATTAATATGTCGCTGTCCCAGGTGCATGACCCGGATGGCGCGACCATATCCACGCTGGCGATCTGCAAAGACATTACCCAGCAGAAGCGGCTGGAGAACGAGCTCAAGGAAATGTCCATCAAGGACAGCCTGACCTGTCTCTACAACCAACGCTATTTTTATGACCGCCTGGACGCGGAAATCGAGCGCGCCACGCGCCAGGGCCACCCTCTCTCCCTGCTGCTTTTCGACGTGGACAAGTTCAAGCCTTACAACGACGGGCACGGCCACCTGGAGGGCGATCGCGTGCTCCGTGCGGCGGGCGAAGTGGTGATGGAGTGTACCCGCGAACACGTGGATATCGGATTCCGTTACGGCGGTGACGAGTTTACCGTCATCCTGCCGGAAGCCGACGAAAAGCAGGCCCACGTGATCGCCGAGCGTATCCGATTGTCCTTCGAGGCCCGTCGTTTTGACCGGCTTACGCTCAGCGTGGGTCTGATGGAATACCGCCCCGGCAGCACCCTGCGTTCCTTCATCCGTTTTGCGGATGCCATGATGTACGACGCGAAGCGGTCGGGCGGCAATCAGGTGTATGTGTACCGTCCGGAAGAAGCGCCCGACAGCGAAGCCGTTGCGGCGGATCATTAGAAAGTAGTTCAAATGAAGTTCGGAATCTGCAGCGAAATTTTCAAAGACTGGAATGATATTGGTCGCACGGTTAACTTCGTGAAGGAAACCGGCTACGACGGACTCGAGATCGCCCCCTTCACCTTCTCCGAGTACGTGACGGATATATCGGTCGCCACGCGCGGGGAAATCGTCAAGCGCGCAGCCGAGGCGGATCTGGATATCCTGGGTATTCACTGGGTATTTGTGGGGCCGCAGGGCGTTCACCTTACCCATCCGGATCCTGCGGTGCGGGCTT
Organism: Candidatus Hydrogenedentales bacterium; assembly: GCA_044344195.1. Classification (GTDB taxonomy): domain Bacteria; phylum Hydrogenedentota; class Hydrogenedentia; order Hydrogenedentales; family JAEUWI01; genus JAEUWI01. The sequence goes on along the minus strand of JBIJDL010000079.1, from coordinate 8,354 downwards.
TCACCACCGATTACCTCAAGGCGCTGGTCAATTTCTGCGGGGACATCGGTGGCAAGGTGATCATATTCGGCTCACCCAAGCAGCGCAATGTGGAAGAGGGCGTGACCTACGACGAGGCCTTCGGCTATGCCCGTTCGGTTTTTGAGGCGGCCATGTCGGTCTGTGAGGCGCGGGATGTGACCATCTGCATAGAGCCGCTGACCCACATGGAGACCAACTTCCTCCAGAGCGCGGCGGAAGCGGTGACGCTCATTGATGCCGTGGACCACCCGAATTTTCAATTGATCCTGGATACGAAGGCCATGACCTTCGAAAAGGATGATCGGGCCACCCTCATCCGCCGCCATGCCGGCCACATGAAGCACTACCATGCCAATGACGAGAACCTCCACGGCCCGGGCTTTGGCGATGTTGATTTCGCACCCATTTTCGAGGCCCTGAAGGATGTGGATTTTAGCGGTTACGTTTCGGTGGAAGTGTTCAACTTCGATCCCGGCCCCGAGACCATCGCGCGCAAGAGCCTCGAATACATGAAGCAGTTCGTCTAAGGCGACCTGACCATGGCTAAACCTGTTGGGTTTCTCCCACCTTGTCATTCATCTGCCGAATCATCGTGGACGGTTTTTTGCCACTAAAGAGGCTAAGGAACGCAAAAATACTTGCGGCTACCAGACCGCACATCTACTCTTCTCATCCGTGTGTTTCCGTGTAATCCGTGGTCAATAAAAAAGGCTATTTGATCACGGATTACACGGAAACTCACGGATGAGAAAACTGACAGGTGGCAGGTTTCTCCATGGGGCCGACCGGTCCCGGAAATTGTTTTCTGTGATCGCTGCACCGCTAATTTTTAATGTACTTACCCAAGGAATACCATGTCCATCCCCAAAGAGCCCGATCCCTATACGCTTTTCGCCGCCTGGTTTGACGAGGCGAAACAGTGTACCGCCATCGCCGATCCCGACGCCATGATTCTCTCTACCGTGGATCGCGACATGCTGCCCGATTCCCGCGTGGTCCTTTTGAAGGACTTCTCCCCCGAGGGTTTTGTTTTCTTTACGAATCTGACCAGCGCAAAGTCGCGCGAGCTTGAGGAAATCCCCAAGGCCGCCCTCAACTTCCACTGGATGCCGCTGGAGAAGCAGGTGCGCGTGCGCGGTTCCGTACGGCCTGTAAGCGAGGCGGAAGCGGATGAGTACTTTTCCCAGCGCCCAAAGCAGAGCCAGATCGGTGCCTGGGCGTCCAAGCAGTCCCAGCCCTACACCGAGCGACTGGAGTTCGAGCGGCGCATCGCCAAGTACAGTGCAAAATACGCCATCGGCAAAGTGCCCCGTCCGCCCTTCTGGTCCGGCTTTCGGGTGGTGCCGAGCCACATCGAATTCTGGCTGAAACAGCCCTACCGGCTTCACGACCGTCTGCGCTATACTCTTGTAGAGGGTGCGTGGCATCATGATCGCCTGTACCCATGATGGCCTGCCCGTGCTGGGGCGTGAACGTCCCACACCAGGACAATCGTCTATGATTGCAGTAACGAACGGTAGGTAGCCTGGGAGGGTTCCATGGCGGTTGAAGCGCAGCAAGTGAACGAAGCGGAAACTAGACTACTTCGCAGTGCCCTGACCTTGTTTAGTGAAAAAGGGTACGAAGGAACCAGTATCCGAGAAATCATCGAGGGGGCGGGCGTCACGCGTCCAGTGCTCTATTACTATTTCGAGAACAAAGAAGATCTGTTTCGCCGCCTGTTTGAGACCACCTTCAGCGACCTCATCCAACGGATCGATCAGGGAAGCAAGGGCGAGGGTCATTGTGTGCCCCGCCTCAAGGGCATCATCAGCGCGGCATTCGCCCTGGCGGAAGAAAATGTCCAAGCCGTCCGACTGATTCTTCAGGTCCTCTTCGCACCGCCCCAGCAGGGACCGTCGCTGGATCGGGACAAGCTGATCCGCCAGCGTTTCAAGGTGGTGGAGTACGTGATCCGCGATGGACTGAATAACAAGGAGCTTTCCGGGGGCAGCAGCCAGAGCCTGACGCTGGTGTTCCTCGGCATTATGGATTTCCACATGATGGCGAAGTCCAATCGGCTCGACACCCACCTCTCGCCGGAACTCGCGGCGTCGCTCGTGGACTTTTTCGTTTCCGGCGCGAAGTACCGGGAAAAGCCCGAAGCAATGCTGGTAAGCCCCTACGCCAACTGAGGTGGCCGTTGTCATTGTGCCCCTCGCGCTGCCATAATCCCCCCATGGCTTCCAAAGGAAAAAAGCGGCTCCTGCTGTCCTCGCTTTATCTGGGCGCACTCTTTGTGGCGGCGGGGTGGGCCTATCACTACCTCCAGTACTTCAGCGGCTCGGTGTTTCTCCTGCCGGGGGCGTCGGAGAGCCTCGCCTTCAGTCCGGCGGGTAACGCCTTTCGTCCAGGTGCCGCCCAGCGGGCCGTCGCCCCCGATCTGCTTCTCTTCGACAATCCAGCGAGTGTCAAGGCCCTGCGGAGCGACCAGCTCTACGACGGGCTCATCCTGCCTTTCGCCCTGCGGCTCGAAAAGGTTGAGATCCTCCGGGAATATGCCCCGTGGGATGTGCTCCGCATCGAGGAACCCCGAAAAACCAGTCGGCAGTCGATCAAGGTCGGCGAACAAATCGACTTGGGTGGAGAATCGCTGGAGATTCTTGAGGTGGGGCCTTGGGCGGGACTCGTTCGTGATCCCCGGGGCGAGCCCATGGCTGCCGTCGAGGTAGCTGGTGATTCCTCCTCGGAGCGCCGTGTGGTGTTCCTCGAATCTGGCGCCCCCAGTATCGTTCGGCCCGATCTCTCCCTCTGCTTCCTGTGGCACGAGAGCGAGGCGGAGGCCCGGCAGGCCTTTGTTCCCTCCCTCGATGCGATTCCCGGCGCGCGCTGGGGCGTCCGGGAAGACAACGCCATTCAGTGGTTTGAGAACCTGGTACCCGGCTCGGGGCTGGTCCTGCGCGACGGCACCCAGGTCACCATCGGTAAGGCCGAGCGCGGCGAGGGCCGAATCACCCTCGAGATCCAGCGGAGTATTGGTCGGGAGTTGAAACCAGTGCGGGCCAACGCCGCCGGGCCCGAGGACAAGTTCATCTATGAAGACCCGGCGGCCACGGGACGAATGCTCTACCTCCATGCCTGGCGCGAGAACCGTGCCGTCGGTCGCCTCCTCCAGCAAGGCGCGCCGGTACAGGAATTTGAGATGGCGGCGGACTCGTCCTCCGGTGCGCCGGTACTCCTGAAACAGGTGATGGCCCAGGCCCTTGCCGTGCCGGGCGACACCGTGCGCGCGGCCCGGGTGCGTCTGGGCGAGCAGACGGCCGTGTTGCGCGAGGGGTCATCGGAGACCCTGGGTGATTTCCGATTGCTCTACCAGATCGAAGCGGTGACGCCCGACGCGCGCTATCGAATATCCGCGCTGGATCCGCAGGGTGAGGTGTTACGGGCCTTTGCCTTGGAGAGCGACGAAGAGGTCCGCATTGGCGCATGGGTCTTTGCTCTGTCTCCGGAAAATCCCTTCGCACCCCACGGCGTGGCCCTGACGGCGGAGCGGCGACCCGGCGGATGGACTCAGACGATCGGGTTGGCGCTCTTTGTGCTGGGGAGCTTCGGGCTGGTGGTCGCGCGATTCACGCCGAGGGCCTGAGGGTGTATTCGCATAAAGTGACTGGGCTACAATCGACCTGCTGTCGGTCGTGCAGGTTGAGATTTCGAGTAGCTGCCGACCGGTCTCGGCAAAATGAACTTACCTTGAGGAGATTCCCTGTGCTTCGCACCCCGATTCAATGCCTCGTCGCACTGGGCCTGATGGCCTGGCCCGCTCTTGCCCCCGCCCAGTCGGGCCTGCTCGCCCACTGGCCGCTCACCGCGGATGGGAGCGACGCCTCGGGCAACGGCCACGACGGCGCGGTCCACGGCGTCACCTTCGACGCGAAAGAAGGGGCGCACTTCGACGGCCGCACATCGTATATCGAAGTGCCCCATGCGGACGGATTGAATCTGGGTGAGGGCGACTTCACCATCAGCGCCTGGATCCACACCGAAGCGGAGCTCGACGACACGCTCGGCGATCTCTTCACGAAATACGATCCGGCGTCGCGCAAGGGGCTCAACTTCGGCATTATGAACTATCACGGCGTAGTGAATGCCCAATCGAATTATCGCAATGTATTTTTTGGCCTCGACAATGGCGCGGAATCGGAGGGCTGGAAAGACGTGGGGCGTCCGGGCAATTCGGTCTACCCCATGTCCCTCTGCGTTTTCGACGGTGGACTCTATGCGGGCACCTTCGAAATGGGGAAGGAAGGTCTCGGGCACGTTTACAAATACGCCGGCGGCGATCAATGGGAAGACTGCGGCGCGCCTTTCGAGAGCAACGCCATCTCCGCGCTCGCCGTCCACAAGGGCGAGCTTTACGCGGCGGCCTCCCACTATCGCTCCGGCGGATCGGCCTTGGGCGATGCCGGGAACGAATTGTTCGGGGGGCGGATCTACCGCTACAAGGGCGGCAAAGAGTGGGAAGACTGTGGCAAGCTCGGCGAGATCGAGGCGATCTACGGCCTGACCACCTTCAAGGGCCAGCTCTACGCGTCGTCCCTCTATGCCCCCGCGGGGCTCTTCCGCTACGATGGCGGCACGACCTGGACGGATCTGGGCAATCCCGGTGGCCGCGTGGAAGCTTTGGGCGTACACAACGGCTATGTGCTCGGCACGGGCTTCGACGCGGATCATTCGGGCGTCTACCGCTACGACAATCCCGGATGGACCGACTGCGGCGCGCCGCCGGAAACGACCCAGACCTATTCCTTCATGCAGCATCAGGGCGAGCTCTTCGTGGGCTCGTGGCCCTCGGGCAAAGTTTTTGTGCTCGGGGAGCCGGGCCAGTGGCAGGACCGCGGGCGACTGGGCGAGGAAAAAGAAAGCATGGGTATGGCCGTATACAACGGCAAGCTTTATGGCGGCACCCTGCCCCTGGCGCAGGTCTATCGTTACGAAGGCGGAACCACCTGGACCAACACGGGCCAGCTCGACACCACGCCCGACGTGCAATACCGCCGCGCCTGGAGCATGGCGGTGTTTCAAGGCAAGCTCTTCTGCGGCGTGCTCCCTTCCGGGCGCGTGCTCAGCTACGAAACGGGCCGCTGCATCAGCCGCGACTACGAACTGCCCTCGGGCTGGGTGCATCTCGCCGCCCAGCGCAAGGGGATCATGATGAACCTGTACGTCAACGGCAAGCACGTCAACGAGGCGTCCCACGCGAACCTGAACATCGACAACGAAGCAATGCTCAAGATCGGCCTCGGCCAGCACGACTACTTCAACGGCCGCATGAAGGACCTGAGGGTGCACAACCGCGCGCTGGATGAGGCGGAGATTGGGGTGCTGGCGGAGATGTAGACTTGAACCAAGAAGGGGCGAGTGATAGCCTCAGCGGCAATCGCCGCTCGCTTGAGTTTACGTACAGCAGGCTTTCGGATAGGAGCCTTCAGGCTCCTTGGTGCCGCGAGCTGCGGGTTCAAGTCAAACACAGGGAAAGCGCAGGCATTCAATGCATATGTTTTTGTCGTCGACCATGAAGCTGCTTCGGCACCCCGACCGAATTGCGGCGCTCGTGCTCATGGTCGCCGCAGGCGCCACCGCCGAAACCTATCGCTTCGAACAGGGCACCGACGGATATGCCGGCTTTCGCGACACGACCCTCTTCCAGGACCTGCCCTCCAACGCGGGCGGCGGCATCGACGGTATCTTTTCGGGCACCATTCGCACCAGCTTCTTGCGCCGCGCCCTGATATCTGCCGACCTCTTCAGCATCCCAACCGATGCCGTGATAACGTCGGTTCGGCTGGAAATGGTGGTGGAGCGGAGCGGCGGAAACTTTGGCGATATTGCCTATGGCCTGCACCGCCTTCAGCGCGCTTGGGGTGAGGGCGAGGCGCTGATTCCCAGCGATCCCGGCGGGCTGGGCGCATCGGCGGTGGCGGGAGACGCCACGTGGGGTGATGCCTTTTTTACGCAGGAAAGCTGGACCACGCCCGGCGGCGATTTTGAAGCCACGGCCAGCGCCACGGCCAACGCGGGCCAGCAGGGGTCCACCGTAATCTGGGAAAGTCCCGGCCTCACCGCAGACGTCCAAGCCTGGGTCGCCAACCCGGAGGCTAACTTCGGCTGGATCATTATCACGCCCGACGAGGGCATTATCCAGCGGGTGAAAAAATTCTTCTCTTCCGAAGCGCTCGCCAATCGCCCAGTACTCATCGTGGAGACCCAGGACCCGCCCTCGACGGAAGAGCCGATACCCTATTTCCTGTGGCTCCTCATCTTCATGCTGGCGCGCTGGTGGTGGCGCTTCGTTCGGCTTGAAAGTGCATGAGCGACTTCCGGCATCGCTTTCAATCGTTGCCCCATGCGGTTCGAACGAAAGTGCCGATGAGAATTGAATAACTTTCGCCGCTCCGCTGTATTTGTCGAACCAAACGGTAATCATGTACCCTGAGATTCAATTGGGACACGGGAAGGGAGACTCGACCATTGCGGGAGCCACGTCGCATCGCACCCATCGCCGCGCTCGTGTTGTTCCTCGCCTTGGCCGTGTCGCCCCTCAGGGCGGCGGAAATCAGTCCGCCCGAAGATGGCCACTTTGTCCAGGACCTCGCGGGGCTCATCAGCGGCGAAGATGCGTTAAAGATTCAGCAGCAAGGAAAGCGTCTGCTGAGCGATCATGCCATTCCGCTCGTGGTCTTGACGTTAGATTCCATGGCCGAGCAGGGTGGCGGCAGGACGACCATAGAAACCTTCGCGCGGTTGCAGTTTGAGGCGTGGGGGCATCATCCTGCCTTTCCGTATACAGAAAACTGGCGGCGGGGAATCCTCCTGGTTGTGGCCAGGGAAGATCGTAAGGCCCGCATCGAGTTGGGGGCCGAGTGGGCCCTGGAATATGATTCTCAGTGCGAACAGATTATGCGCGAAATTCTGGTCCCGGCCTTTAAAGCGGGGTTGTATTCAGATGGTATCGCCGACGGGACGGAGGCGCTCGTTCGCATGAGCCGGGGAGACGATGTGGATGTAACCTTGCTCAAGGCAATTGAATACAAATTGCGGTCGGCACTTGTAGATTGGGAATATAAAGTCGGCGAGGCTGGTGTTATCGTTCTTATCTTGCTACTGGGCAAGTGGCTCGATCTTGGGCGATCGCCGTACAGCGTCTTCAGCGACAGGTCCAGCAACGGTCGTCTCACCGGCAGTTTTGGCGGCGGAGGCGGTGCCTCAGGTTCATGGTAACCAGGGACAATAAAGACGTCCCGTTCAGAAAGGAGTACCCAATCGTGAAGCATATCAAACGATGGAATTTCCCCCGCGTGGCGGCGTGCCTCTTGTGGCTGCTGCCCTGCATCGCGGGCGCACAGAATCTCACCATTGACCCGCCCGGAGAGCGCGCCTTCGTGCAGGACCTCGCGCGGATGGTGCAACCGGATGACGTAATGGCTATCCGCGCCATCGGCGACAAGCTCCTCACCGAGCAGGCCATTCCACTGATCGTGGTGACCATCGATTCCATGGCGCAGCACGGTGGTGCGGGCTGGCGCATCGAAACCTTTGCCCGCGTACTCTTCGACCAGTGGGGTATCGGCTACGAGACGATTGAAGGCCAGCCCTGGAACCGGGGCGTGCTGCTCCTCGTCTCGAAAGACGATCGCAAGGCCCGCATCGAACTCGGCAACGACTGGGCCGGCGCCTATGACCCGATCTGCCGGAAAATCATGGACAACCAGATCATCCCCAATTTCAAGAAGGGGAAATTCTCCGAAGGCATCCTCGCGGGCGTGCAGGAACTCGACAAAATGTGCCGGAGTATTCCTGTGCCTGCCGAGATCGTCCGCGGCGGCAACACCACGGGAAGCGGTGCTCCGCCTGCGGCGAGCGACGCACCAGGGCCGTCGTCCACCCACGGGTCCAACCTGGGGCTGGTGAATCAGGATCTCAAGTTGTCCCCTCCGGTGCGGCCCGACTGGTTCTGGCCCGCCGTAGCCGTTACGGTCTTCCTCGCTATCTTTACCGCCGTCTCCATGATCCGGAGCGGATCCAGCGGGTGGGCCTGGGCCCTTTGGGCGGTGGTTTTCGGCGTGATCGGGTTCATCCTCTACACGGCCGCGACCTCATCGGGTCGCCATTCCAGGGGAGGTTTCGGGGGCGGCGGTGGGGGCGGGTTCTCGGGTGGCAGTTTTGGCGGAGGTTTCGGCGGTGGTGGCGGCGCAACGGGTTCATGGTAACAAGGAGCAAATGATGACTACAGCAAGTGAGTTTTTGACGAAAGAAGAATTAACAGCCGTCGAAAAGACCGTGGCAAACGCGGAACT
>JBIJDL010000457.1:0-5262 GCA_044344195.1 Candidatus Hydrogenedentales bacterium | reverse complement strand
ACGCTCAACTCCTGCTGCACTTCGGTCGTCAACGCGCGATAGCTGAGTTCGGGGAGCTCGGCTTGCTTCGCCAGGGCTTTCGATCCGGCGCCGCGAATCGCAGGGGTGAATTCACGGCCCTTGCGGGGCGCGCGAATGGCCTTCACGAGATCGTGGGGGTTGGTGCCGTATTCATACAGCACCACGGGGCCGAACTCGCCGGTGCCCAGGTCGAGATCTTCAAAGTAGACATCGTTCGGATTACCCTCCGCATCCACATCCTGGTACCAGAGCAGGGCATCGAGCCAGTCGTAGGCCAAGCCATCGATGTAGTCGCTCGCGCCGAGGATTCGCCCTTCGGAGAAGCCGTCGTTATAGCCGTCGCTGAAGCCGCCGTCGAGCCATTCCACGTGCTCATCCGCGATCAGGAACGCGCGCCAGTTGGAGTTGAAGGCCACATCGTAGCCCTCGCTGAAACCGATGGCGAAGGCGTAGTCATAGGCCACGAAGTAGCCGTCGTTGTAGGCGTACCAGGTGCCGTCGTAGTAGCCCGCGTCGTAGGAGATTTCGTCGAGTACGGGGATCAGGTCACCGCTGTAAAAGATCTCGCCACCATCTACGGTGTCGTAACTGTCCTCGAAGCCCTGCCAGTATTCATCATCCTGGGCAAAGCCGACGACGAAGCCTGCGTCGTATTCCATCTGGGGCGTGGTGCCGCCATCGGGATAGGGACAACCGGCGAGCAACAGCGCGGCGGCGGGAAGGGCGGCCGCCATCAGGACCTTCTGCTTAATCTGCTTAAGTTGCGTGTACATTTCAATCACTCCTTGAGTGTTGTAGTTGGCGTCGAATCCGTTCGTTGCCGGTTAGCGGCCACGCCCGCCGCTGTCGCGGCCACCGCTTTCACGACCGCCGGATGAGCGGTCACTGCTTTCGCTCCGGCTGGTGTCGGCGCGGGGAGACTGATAGCTTGGGGCGCTGTCGTTGCTGCGTGACGGCGCCTGGTAGCTCCGCTCGCTGGAGCGGGGCGCTTCCTGGGGAATTGCGCGGGGTTGAATGTCCTCGCGGGGCGTGACCGGCGCACGGTTCATCGGGGTTGACCGATCATAATCCGGCACCTGGACGCGGGGTTGCTGGGTACGCGCCGGCTCCGAGTATCGCGGCTGGCGGTCGCTGGACACGCTGGGCGCGGAACGCTCGGGCGTTGCCGTGCGGCTCGGGGGCGTGTAGCTCTCGCGGGGCTGGGTACGCTCGCGGGTCGTGGGTGTGGCCGTGCGCACGCTGGGGCTGCGCTCGACAAAGCCTTCGCTGCTGCGCGGCGTGGCGGTGCGGGTCGGGGCGTTGCCCACTTCCGGCACAGAGGTGCGCACCGGGGTACGTCCAGGTTCTACCGTGCTGCGGGTCCCACGCGTGGAGCTACCGGAATCAGTCTGCGGCACGCGGGTCCGGGTGGCGGAATCGGTCTGCGGCACACGGGTCCGGGTGGCGGGCGCGTCGTCGGAACGGTCCGGCGTCACCGTCTGGCCGGAGTCCGGCGTGCGGGTGCGGGTCGGTGCGGTGCGCTGGGTGCGGATCGGGGTCGAGCCGAAGCCGGGATCGATGTCGGACCGAGCCGTGCGTGAGGGCTCCGCCGAAGTCTCGCCACGGCTGGTGCCACGGTCGCCACTGCGTTCCACATTGGGAGCGCCGCCGCGGTCCGTCGATCCGGTGCGGGTGGATTCACTGCTGCGGGGCTCACCGGCCTGGGTGCGGCTGCTGCCCTGGCGATCGCGGGTATTGGATACCGTCACGGCTTCTCCGTCCTGTTCGCCGCGCGTGCGGGTGTTGGACGCCACAATGGGCTTGCTCCGGGAAGCCCTGCTGTAGTCGGGGTCCTGCTGGTTGATACGCACGTTGCGGGAGCGGCTGCCGGCATCAATCCGGGTGACGTCGGTCCGAGAGAACTCGCCGCCGGTGCGGGTAGTGCGGCTGAAGGATTCGCGACCCGATACGGATTCGAGGCTGCGGGCCCGCTCGCCGGCGGAACGGCCGGAGGCAAATAGAGTCTCTGCGCCGCGAATCTGACGACGGGGGGTGTAATCGCGCACTGTCGTCACGGAGTCATTATAGGGGACACGCACATGAGGGCGGCGGTCGCCGGTATTGATGTTCCAGATGTTGATGGTGATGTTGGGGTTGTCGCAGTAGCGGCGGAAGGGGTCATTGTTCGTGTAGTACACGTAGGACGGTCCCATGTAGAGACTGTTCACGTGGCAGTAGGAGGTGCCCATGTAGCCGAAGGACACGCCGCCGACGTTGAAGTACGCGGAAGTGCTGGGGTACACGGGGCGATAGTAGCGGTTGACCGGTGCCCAGACGAAGTAGTCGCCGTACTGGACGGTGGCGCACCACGCGGGGCTCCACTGGGGCCGATAGCCCCAGACCCAGCCGTAGGTCCGGTTGTAGTCCCAGTAACCATAGTGAGAGGTGACGTAGCAGAAGGGATAGTTACCCACCCAGACGTTGCCCACGTTGCCCACGTAGTTCCAGTAGCCATTGTGGTACGGGGTGTAATCCACCACGACGGTGGGGCGCCAGTAGGGCGTGCTGTCGATGGTAACCCATTCGCCGTAGCGGTCCAGATCGCCTGCGCCGAGAGTGTCGTTGCTGATCGGAACAGAGGCGGGTGTGGTGGAGCCGCCGGTGGCCAGAAATTCGGCCCGCTCGCGGTTCCAGCGATCAAACTCGTCTTCCGCTGTCCGATCATAGGGCGTCGGCTCGGAAGGGAGCATCCCCGCTTCCACAAAGACCCGGCGGCCCGCATGGGCTTCGACCTGGCCACCCGCTTCCGTGCGGACGGTAGCCCGGCCCCAGCGCGTGGAGACGGTGGTGACGCCTTCGTTCACGATATCAACGCGGACGGAGGCGTCGTTGTCGATCTCGATGATCGCGGCGGGTGTGTAGAAGACCATGGAGCCGGAGCTGCGGCTCAGGCGCTGAATGTAGAAGGAGCCGATCCAGCCGCGCAGGGTGGCGTTGGGCGGCATGTCTACGACTTCCGCCTTGCTGCCATCGGCCATGCGCAGGAAGGTGCCGCCGGAGAACTCCACCTCGGAGGTGCCGCCGTTGTCCACCCAGAGGGTGTCGCCGGCAAGCACGAGGGTATTGACCGACGCGCTGCTCCAGTCGCTCTCTTGGCTGCCTTTGACCAGGGTGCCGCCCGCGTCGAAACTGACGCGACCGTGGAGGACCCCCTCCGCACTGGCCGCCAGGGGATAGAGGGCGGCGAGCGCGAGGATACCCGCGATTCTCTTGATTGTGTTTTGAATGTTCATGGCTGTTGTCCTTTCACCGCATGCCTTGCGTCTACCCTAATGGACGCAGTCCGGCGCGGCCTATTCATTCGCTCTGATCGGTAGTGCGTTGACCACTGATTCCCGGTGGCGGGGACTTACGGTCGCCGGATAGATTTTCCGGGTTTCATGAAAGTCCTAAGCTGTTCAAAATGAACATATTGCCCCTGTGCAACCGCATGTGTTCAATTTCGGCGCCTTCTGGCACTTCCGCTAGCACCCTGCTACAATGGCACGCCTCAGGTAAGGAGTTCAGGATGGTCCGCTGTCCAAGTTGCTACACAGAATCGCCCGACGATACCACATTGTGCCCGGTGTGCCAGAATGCCTTTGCCGGGCACCTCATGATGGACCGTTTTCGCCTGGTGGAGCGGCTGGGCCGGGGTGGTCTGGGTTCGGTGTGGCTCGCGGAAGATATACAGCTCAACAACGAGCCTGTTGCATGCAAGATCCTGAAGCCGGAGCTCTACGATGACCACCGGGCCGTCTCCGACCTGAAGCGCGAAGTGCTGCTGACGCGGCGGCTGCGCCATCCTAATATTTTGGGGGTCTACACCTTCTGGGAGACGGACGCGAACCGGCTCATCACCATGGAATATATAGACGGGAGCAATCTCTCCGAATTGCTCTATGGCCAGCGGCGGCCCTTTGCGCCCTGCGCGCTGGTGCCCTGGATCCAGCAGCTCGGCGATGCGCTGGACTATGCCCACGGCGAAGGAATCCTACACCGGGACGTGAAACCGGCCAATATCATGGTGGACGGGCAAAACCGGGTGTTGCTGGCGGATTTTGGCATTGCCCGGACCGCCCGCGAGGTGCAGGCGCGACTTTCGGGGGAACTGACCAGCGGAACGCTGCTCTATGTGAGCCCGGAGCAGCTCATGGGCGAGCGCCTGGACGGGCGGAGCGACCTCTACAGCCTGGCGGCGACTTTTTACGAAATGATGGCCGGGCGCCCCCCTTTCGTGTCCGGCTCGATCATCACCCAGATCCAGTTGAAGCCCGCACCGCCCGTGACGGGCCTGCCGGATCCCATCAATGAAGTGCTGCTGAAAGGGCTGGCCAAGGACCCGAATCGGCGCTACGAAACCTGCGGCGCCTTCTGTCACGCCCTGATCGACGCGATTGCCGTGTCGGACGAGGTGCGGGAACCCGTTCAGGCGGAGCTGTTCAGCGCACTGGACGAGGCCTGCGCGGAAAGCGTGCGCGAGGCGACGGTGGCGCTGGACCGCCAGGACACGGCGGCGCTGAAAATGCGCCTGGGGATGCTGCTCATCGAAGATGGCCTGCTGACGGAGGACCAGCTCGTGCAGGCGCTGGAGATTCAGAAGGTGGAGGGTGGCCGGCTCGGCGAGATCCTGATGGCGCATCTGGGCCTGGCCGAGGGCGAAATCGCCCGAACGTTGAGCCGCCAGATTCAACTGCCCCTGCTGGTGCCCCTTCCCATCGAGGATATCGACCCGGAAGTCGCCTGGACCATCACCGCGGGCCTCGCCCGCAACCGGGGCTGCCTGCCGCTGAAGCACGCCCGAGGCTGCGTGATGGTCGCCATGGCCGATCCCATGGACCTGCGCACCCTCAACGAACTTGAAACAACCTTCGGCGCCACCGTCCACCCCGTCGTCACCACCCCCACCGCCCTCGAAGCGGCCATCAGCCAGCTCTGGCCCGGCGAAGCGTAGTCGATAAGGCTGGAGTCGTCATCAATCCACGCCAACTGCCGTCCCTGCAGCCTGCAGCCTACAGCCTACAGCCTGAAGCCTAAAGCCTCCTTCCCACGGTTTGACAGTCACACCGCCAATTCTCTAGTCTTACACCATGCGAGCCAGCGTCCGCGAGGCCTCGGGAATTCCTCGGGCATCCTGCTCCCCATGGCGGCCGCACCTTCGCACCCAAGCCGGAAGCATCTGACCACGAGACGGCAGCCCCCCGCTGCCACAGGAAGGGACCC
>JBIJDL010000456.1:0-5266 GCA_044344195.1 Candidatus Hydrogenedentales bacterium | reverse complement strand
CACGTGGAGCACTCCGGCCCTGTGTCCGGGGCCCTCGACGGCTACTCCGTCGTTGTCATCGGCGCGCGCGCCGCGGCGGAGGGCGTGCTCACCCAGAAGGCGCTTTTTGACTACCTCAGCGACGGTGGCGCTGTTCTTTTCCTTGGGGAACATCTTGAGGGTGAACACTACCGCGACTTGGGCACCTGGCTCGCGCCGCTGGGTGTGAAGATCAGCATGAACACGCCGGTCAATGGGACCATGGTGGCGGACACCGCCCAGGATTTGCTGCGCCACTGGCAGAGCTTCTCTGTCGAGCGCGGCTGCGCAATCACTACCAGTATTGATGACGGCGTGACCATTTCCGCCGTCAGCCCGGAGCAGGTAGTTTCGGGCTTGCCGACCAATCTCGCCTTTCTCGCACGCGCCCACGGCTACGGGCGCATCGCGCTCCTCGCCGCGCCCACGCCCCTCGACACCAAGTCCCTGCAAGGTCCGGAGAACCAGGCTTTCGCGCTGGATCTCCTCTACTGGCTCAGCCGCGCGGGCTACGCCGTAGATGATCGCGATGGCGACGGACTGCTGGACGCCACGGAAGACCGGAATGACAACGGTGCCGTGGACGGGGATGAGACCAACTGGCTTGATCCCGACAGTGACGGTGACGGCGTTCCCGATGGCCTGGAAGACACGAACCGGAACGGCGAGGTGGACAAGGGGGAGACGGATCCGAGAAGGCCGGATACCGACGGCGACGGGGTACAGGACGGTGCGGACGGAACACCGCTGGGTTGAACTTCTACAAAAAACGCGGGGCTGGACGAATCCAGCCCCGCAGGGTATCTCGGTATGGGGAAGTCTACTTTTGTTCGAGGACGGCGCGGGCCATGGCCTTGGCAAGGCGGCGTCGGCGGCGTTCACTCGGCTTTTCGAAGTGCTTGATCTCTTTGATGCGCTGCATCAGACCCTCTTTGTTGCACTTCTTTTTGAAACGACGGAGCGCTTTTTCAAACGGCTCGTCGGACTTTACGCGAACTTTAGTCACGAATACTCAACCTCCCCTCGGAGTGGATTTCGCCCCGGCCTTGCGGCGGGCGAGCGTTGTCTTTTTCGGTTAGACCTGCTTTCGCAGGGCCCATCAGTGTACCAATAAAGGGGATAGCCTGTCAATAGGACTGGGAGGCGATCACCCGATAGTGGCAGGGCGCGCCGGTAATCATGCATTCACCCTCTTCCGGCTCGGCGTCGAAGGGGATGCAGCGGATGGTGGACTTGGTGTCGCCCTGGAGACGGTTTTCCACTTCGGGGTTCTTGTGATCGAGGAAAACACGGAAGAATCCGCCTTGGCCGATGCGGGCCTGGTACTCCTCGTAGGAGTCGATCGTGTGGGTGTTTTCTTCGGTCCGCTTCTTGGCGATCTGGAAGAGATTCGCCTGGATGTCGTCCAGCAGGGTCTCCAGCTTTTCGAGGAGACCGTCCATGGAGAGCGTAATCTTCTCGCTCGTGTCGCGGCGGGCGGCGATGACCTGGCCGCTGGCCACGTCGCGGGGTCCGATTTCGATGCGGATCGGGATGCCCTTGAGCTCCCATTCGGCGAACTTGAAGCCGGGCTTGTAATGGTCGCGGTTGTCGATCTTGTAGAAAAGCGGGTCCCAGCCCGCGGTCATTTCCTTGGCCCTGTTCAGCACCAGTTCCATCTCTTCGTCGTTGCGGTAGATGGGCACGATGACCACGGGCAGCGGGGCGAGCTTCGGCGGGATAACCAGGCCGTTGTCGTCGCTGTGGGTCATGACCATGGCACCGATAAGGCGCGTGCTCACGCCCCAGCTCGTGGCGAAGACGTATTTGAGCTCTTTGTCCTTGTCCTGAAACTTCACGTCGAAGGCCTTGGCGAAATTCTGGCCCAGATGGTGGGATGTCCCCGCCTGGAGGGCTTTACCGTCCTGCATGAGGGCCTCGATGCAGTAGGTGTGGAGGGCGCCGGCGAATTTCTCGCTGTCGGTCTTTTTGCCCACGGCCACGGGCATGGCCAAGTATTCCTCGGCGAATTCCCGGTAGATCTGGACCATCTTGTAAGCTTCTTCTTCGGCCTCCTCAAAGGTGGCGTGGGCCGTGTGGCCCTCCTGCCAGAGGAATTCGGTGGTGCGGAGGAAAAGGCGGGTGCGCATTTCCCAACGACAGACGTTGCACCATTGGTTGATGAGGATGGGCAGGTCGCGGTAGGAATTGATCCAGGTGCGGTAGGAATCCCAGATGATGGTCTCGGAAGTAGGCCGGATGACGAGGGGCTCTTCCAGCTTCTTGCCGCCGCCATGGGTGACCACGGCGCATTCGGGGGCGAAGCCTTCCACGTGCTCCGCTTCCTTCTTCAGGAAGCTCTCGGGGATCAGCATGGGGAAATAGGCGTTGACGTGGCCCGATTCCTTGAACATACGGTCCAGGCGCTGCTGGATTTTTTCCCAGATGCCGTAGCCGGTCGGTTTGATGACCATGCAGCCCTTCACGGGGGAGTGGTCGGCCATCTCGGCCTTTCGAACCACGTCGATATACCACTGAGAATAGTCTTCCGAGCGCTTGGTGATGCCCTTGGCCATGGATACGTTCCTGTAGCGTTTGCGAATGCTGATGTGGGATTTGGGGGACAACCCGGGACCGGGTCCCCATGGATGAAGCGTCCATTATAGCACAAAATGGCCGGGCGGCAGAAACCTGTTGACAGCGGATACCTGGACTTATAAACTGGCCGCAGCGATTCCGCTGCGTCGGATTTGCCCGCCGGGGTCCAACATGCGGCCTGCAATGCCGCCGTCTTGAGGAGTAGAAATTCATGAAGCGAAGCCTGATTGCCCTCGCCCTTCTGGGTTGCACCACGGCCTTTGCCCAGGAGACGAGCGTCGCCCCAGGCATTAATGAAAATTTCAAGGACCCGAATGTCGAACAGTACGTCGCGCGATTCGAGGGGGAAAGCCGCGAAATCTACACCCACCGTCAGGCCATCCTCAGCGCCCTGGACCTGAAGCCCGGCATGCGCGTCGGTGATATCGGGGCCGGCACGGGCTTCTTCTCCATGATGATTTCGGACGTGGTTGGGTCGGAGGGGCGCGTGTACGCGGTGGATATCGCGAAAAACTTCGTCGAGCATATCAATAAGATTAGCGCGGAAAGCGGGCGGAAAAATGTCGAGGCCGTCGTCTGCGATGAACGCTCCGCGCGCCTGCCCGAGAATTCCATCGACCTGGCTTTTATCTGCGATACCTACCACCATTTCGAGTATCCCTTTGATACCCTTAAGTCGATCCACACCGCCCTGCGGCCGGGCGGCAAGATCGTAATCGTGGACTTCATGCGGATCGAGGGTCGCAGCAGCGACTGGACTCTCGAACACGTGCGCCGCGGCATGGGGGGCGTCATAGACGAGCTACAACAAGCCGGCTTCGATTTCCTCGAAAAGAAGGAGACTGGCATGAAAGAGCAGTACATGATCACCTTCGTCAAACGTCCGGCTGAGGAACAGCCCGCGAAAGAATAGACCATGCCCGCTTCAGACGACGCGGGGCTGACCCGGTTTATCGGTTTGCGTTCGGCAACAGGGTTGGTCGTCGCGAACATGATAGGCGCGGGGATCTTCACCACGACCGGTTTTCAGGCCGCCGATCTGGGCCACCCCGGCCTGATCTACGGGCTCTGGATTCTCGGTGGCGTGCTCGCATTTTGCGGCGCCCTGTGCTTTGCCGAGCTCGGCGCGATGTTGCCCCGCGCCGGCGCGGAATATGTCTATATTCGGGAGTCCTATGGGCAGGCCCTGGCCTTCGTGAGCGCCTTCGTTGCACTGACCGCTGGCTTCTCCGCGCCCATCGCCGCAGCCGCCAAGAGCTTCGCGGTCTATCTGGGTTATCTGATAGACCCCCTCCGCGAAAACCCGCCCCTCTTCGGCGTGGCGCTGGTCGACCTCTGCGCGATCGGGGTGGTGTGGTCCCTCGTGGCGATCCACTGCCTCGGCGCCCGTACAGGTATGCGCTTCAGCGATGCCGTGACCGCCTTCAAGGTCCTGGGTATTGTGGGCATTATCACCGCCGCCCTTTTCTGGGGTGATGGGAGGGTCGCGAACATCGTCGAGAAGGCCACCGACTATGGCGAGAAGTCGCCCGTGGATCTCGCGGTTGCGATGGCGACCTCGCTCATTTTCGTCACCTTCTGCTACCTGGGCTGGAATGGCTCGGCCTATGTGGCCAGCGAGATGGAGGACCCCCAACGGAATTTGCCGAAATCGCTCCTCGCCGGCACCGCCATGGTGACGGGCCTCTATCTCGCGCTCAACGTGGTCTATTTCTACGGCGCCGGCGTGGACGGACTTCAGGGACAACTGAACGTGGGAACGCTGGCGGCGGAAAAACTCTTCGGCCCCGCCGGAGTGACCGCGGTCACCCTGATACTCTGTATTTCGATCCTGGCCTCGGTCTCCGCCATGACCATCGCGGGATCCCGCGTCCTCTTCGCCTTCGGTCAAGACATGCGCGCCCTGCACTGGCTCGCCCGGTCGTCGCCAAACGGTTCGCCGTGGCCATCGCTCCTGCTTCAGGGCACCATCGTTACCATCATCATACTGTCCGGTCGGGTCGACCAGATCCTGCTTTATGCCGGGTTTACCCTCACCCTTTTCTCCGCCATCGCGGTCTCATGCGTGATCGCCTTGCGAATTAAGGCCCCCCATCTTCCGAGGCCATTTCGGGTATGGGCCTACCCCTACACCCCCCTGCTCTTCATCTCCGTTTCCCTGTGGACAATGGTGTGGGCCTTCCGCGGCAGACCGGTGGAATCCTTCCTCGCACTGGCCACGGTGGCGGCGGGCGGGCTCCTCTTCTGGGGCGTCAACCGGCGCGAAAACCACTGACGCACCCGGGCGGTGCCTGAGCGCACCGCCCGGACGTCTCAATACCACTCGACTCAATTGAACCAGGGGCCGGATTCCACCGGAAAGCGGCCCCAGGATATGGGCTATACCATCAGGCGGATTCGCCGGACCGGTGCCAGAGTCGCCCAAAACCCAACAGCACAGAAACGGCTAAGCCAAGGAGGAAGAGATCACCCAGAAAATCGCTCAGGGACTTCGCGCCCGACATTGGACAACCACCTCCTTCGCCTTCACCCTCTCCTTCACCCTCTCCTTCACCCTCACCCTCACCTTCCGTTCCGGTGCCGCCCTGGACAACGCGAAGCTGGAGTACGCCCTCCACCAGCTCTGCAGCGCCCTCAAAGCCTTCCGGGGCGTTGAGGAAGTTCACCGATT
>JBIJDL010000078.1:0-17431 GCA_044344195.1 Candidatus Hydrogenedentales bacterium | reverse complement strand
TACCGAGGTAGGCGCCGTTCTCCCGTGAACCGCCCAGACCGTGGCTGAAGAGGACCACGGGGGCATTCTTCGTTTCGGGCAGGGCATAGACACGAATGGGGATATCGCGGCTGCGGGTCAGATCCGTGATGGTAAAGTCCGCGCTCACTACGGACTCGATAGCCGGGGCCGCCAGGGGATCGTAAGGCGCGGCCGGCTCGGCGACGACGCGAAGCGACACGGCGGGCAGCAAGATAAATGTCAGGGCGAGAATGCGCAGTGCTGTACCAGGGGTCATCTCATAAGCTCCAAGTCACCAACAAAATTAAAAGGCGAGGTGCGGGTGTCGAATCCTTCGCAACCGATGGATTGAACACCAGCCCTCGCCCCGGGTTCCCTGGGTCAGGCTCGGCCGGGCGCTCTCAGCTCTCGCTGTCTTTTTTGTCCTCGCCATGTTGGAGGTGGGACAGCATGGATTTGATGTCGAAGGCGCCGTAGATCGTGATGTAGACGCACATCAGCGTGTACCAGATCAGGCAGGCGAAGGTTATAAATCCCCATACGTAGCTCATGCGTTGACACCTCCTGCGATTGGCGTGTTGATGTGTCCGGGCTTAATCAGCGAGCCGATGACCATGGCCGCACCCGCCGCCGCAAAGGACATAATGCCGGACCAGTTCGGGCCGACCCAGGCGGCGAAGTCCTTCGTGGAGGGCACCTGCTCTAGAATAAGAAAGGCGATGGGAAACATGGCGCCGATGAGCATGGCGCCCATGGCGCCCCAGTCGTTCGCCCGCTTCCAGTAGCAGCAACCGATTAGAATGGAGAGCATGCCCGAGAAGCAGATGGTTCCCGTCACGGTCAAGTAGGTCCAGACCGGGCCCTGGAGCGGGTACCACAGGCCGTAGAAGAGAAAGAAGATGCCAAGGGCGGCGACGATGAAGCGGTTCCACAGGATGCCGCGCGCATCGCTCATGGGCTTCTTCCGGAAAGGGCCCATAATGTCGTTGTAGATCACGCTGCCATAGGCCAGCATGTAGGAGGAATCGGTGGACATGTCCGCCGCGAGCATGGCGGCCACCAGCAGGCCCATGAGGCCCACGGGCACCACGGCCGCAAGCATCTTCGGCATGGCCGCCAGACTGTCGCCGCCGATAGCGTCCACATCGGGGAACATCGTCAGGGCGGCGATGCCCCAGATGCCCGGCATCACAAAGCGCGCTACGAAGAAGGGGCTTGTGCGCACGAACATCTGCTGACCCGTCCTGGAGTCTTTCGAGGACAGGATGCGCTGGATCACGGGCTGCATGGTCAGGACGGCCGCAAGCACCACCAGGGAATTGAAGATGATAAAGGACCAGCCCATATCGGGGTTGACCCAGGGGTTGAAGCCGCCCGCGCCATAGTTGCTTTCGACGGTATTGATGATATTGCCCCAGCCCGTCTTGAAGATAATGAGAAAGGTCACGGCGATGAGGCCCACGCTCATGACCACGAACTGCATGAAGTCCGTCACCAGCACGGAGAGCATGCCGCCGAGGATGGTGTAGACGCAGACACCGATGAGCAGGGCCGACATCATGATTTCCAGTTGGTGGCCTTCGGCCGACATACCCGTCACGCCGATGAGGAACTCGCCGCCCATCCGCAGGAACACGCCCATGTTCAGCAGGCCGGAGAGCACGATGATGGCGCCGGCCACCTGGCGCACTTTGCGGCCCAGACGCTTCTCGAAGAATTCGGGAAGGGTCATGGCTCCGGAATCGCGCATGGGCGCGATGCAGAAACCGGTCATGCCCACAATCAGATAGGCGATGGCCATAAGAATGCCGGGGGTGGCGCCCGCGAAGCCTTTGTCGTAGCCGTTCTGCGCCGTGTACATGCAGGTGACGATGCCGAACTCGGTGGCCGCCAGGGAGGCAACGCCCAGGTAGAGCTTCACCTCGCGGCCGGCCACCAGGAAGTCCTCCACGGTGCCCACGAACTTGCGCACCCCGATGCCCGCGGCCATGACCGCCAGCAGATAGACGCCGACAATACTGCCGTCAATCCACGAGAAATTCGTCATGAAATCTACTCCCGTTTCAACCCGATCTTTTTTTCAACCCTGCGGCGTGATAGTGCGAGGGCCTCCCGGCACATTGGGCACTATTTCTGGACCCCAATGCAACGTCGGTTTCTCGCGGCTCCGCGCATCCAACCTGAACGCCGGTTTTCCCGTGCAAATCGAGGATTAATTGGTTTACCATCCCCCTGTCGGACGGCCCACAAAACAAGGATCTGCACCATGTCTCTGCCGAAAACCCTCCTCATCGCAGTGAGCGCCGCCCTGCTCCTTCATGCGTTCGCCTCGGCGCGAGAACTCGCTTCGCTGACCCCACCGGCCAGTGTGTCGGCGACGGATACGGTGGAAAGCATGGATTTCAGCTTCGACGGGTTCAAGAACTACTGGAGCCGCGATGCCTGGCAGTGGAACAGCGCCCGGGGACTCTTTCTCCAGTCACGGCAGACGCCCGAGGCCGCCCTGTGGGCGCTGGAGGAAGAACTGGGCCGCCAGTTCATGCTGGAGGAACTCTGGGTGCAGCCGGGGTTCATGAAGGCACTGATGGAGAAGGACGTGACGCAGATGGAGCGGCCCGCTGCGGAGATGGTGACCGCTTCCACGCAGGGCGACCTTTTCATCGCCGTAACCGATCAGGATCCGCTCGGGGCCGAGCTGATAGCGAAGCTGCCCGAGGACAAACAATTTCGCCGAAACCGCGCCTTTTATCTGGAGGATACGGGGGGGCGCGTATTCGTCCTGGTGGGCCACTCGGCGGAGGAACTCGCGCGGCTGAAGACGCTCGTGCTGGATACCCTCGGGGTGTTGAAGCAATACAACTTCCATCGCGGGCTGGCGGGCGTCACCACCAACCACCTCATGATCACGCCGGGTGCGGGTCACAACCCCTTTGATCTTATTTCCCTCGCCCGGTCCATGGGCTGTGGCTGGATCATGGTGAACGGCTATAACGACTGGATGCTCGCGGGGCCGGTGAGTCGCGCGCTGGCGGAAGTGAAGGATCCCTTCGTGTTTGTTTCGGGCCAGAACGTGACCGAGGGCGCCATGTACGGCTTGGAGCGCTATCCCGATGTGCAGGACAATACCGTGGAGCAGTGCCTCGCGTGGGCGAAGGAAAAGGGCGGGCACTACTTCGCCAGTATGGGCTCGGCGGACGGTCCGAATGCCGCAAACTTTCAGGGCTTTCTCCTGAGCGGCCCCGGCGATCAGGCGCGCATGGAAGCGTTGGACGCGCCCTTTATCGCGCCGGTGGGCGACCTCTATCGCGAGGCCCCGCCCACCATGGTGGCTTTTCTGGAGAAGGGCGCCGAACTGACGCAGCAGTCGCTCCTTGCGGCAATTGAAAGCAAGCGAGCCGTGGCAATCTATCCCGAGGGCGTGGTCGTCGGGCCGAAGGCGCTTCGCACCGCGATACAGTTTTTGTTGCTGGAGGGAAAGGTGCTGGAGGATCGCATTAATGGAATCCTGAATGTTGAGGCCAGCATCGAGGACGGTGTACTGAACATCGCGCTCGGAAGCCGGACGGACCAAAACCTGGAAGCGAACTTCACGGTAACGCCAAGCGCAGGGATTCGCTTTCAAGAAGGCGGGCACCTGGTGAAGTCCTGCACTTCAATCGCGCCGGACCCGCCTGCAAGCGCATCCGAGATAGAAGTCTTCTTCAATGGGTCCGCCAGCGACCGCAACAACCTCGTGGGGATTCAAGGCACGGTAAACACCGCAGGTGAGCCACCCGTCCCGTTTCACGCGCTTGCTTCCATCAAAATCCCGCGCGTGGTCAGTTTCCACACCCTGCGCTACGACGTGCCCGGCCCCATCTCCTATCCCATCTCCCTGTGGAACAGTTCGAACGCGACCAGCATTGATCTCGCCTTTGTGGTCAAGAAAAAAGACTCGGGCGAAGAAGTCCACCGCACGATGCGGCAGGTCGCAGCGATACCCTGGCAGGAAACGCGAGAATCCGTCGAGGCTACCTTGGCTGCGGGCGACTATATCGTCGAGGCCACGGCATTGGGCGTCACCACCACCGGCCAGCTTGCCCTGCGCGAGGCCCCCGGCGAGGTGAGCGTGCGCGAAGAAGATCAGGACGGGGATGGCATCCCCGAAGTCATCATGGAGAATGATGCCGTGCGCGTGGCGGTGTTGAAGGAGGGCGGGCGCGTCATCGAGTACATCCTCAAGGAGACCGGTGAGAACATTTTCTTCAAGCTCTGGCCCAAGACCCCGCCGCTCCATGGCACCCCAGGCGACACACGCTCCTTTTATCCGTTTGGCGGGCTGGAGGAGTTTATCGGCTATCCCTACATCGGCGGCCACATTCAGTATCATCACGAAATCGTGCAGGCAACGGGCAACCGTGCGCGGGTGCGGGTATGGGCGAATACGCACGGCAGCAAGATCAGCAAGGTCTACACGCTCTACGCGGGCGGCCCGGTGCTGGAGGCGGCCTATGAATTTCAGGATATGACGCCGTCCATCGCCACTTTCGGTATCAATCCCCTCTTCGAACTCGGTCCCTCCACCGGCCCCGAAGACCACTACTACTTCCCAGAGGACACGCTGGTGGAAACCCGTCCCGAGTTGGCGCGCTACTATGGCCGCGCCTGCTTCCCGAAAGAAGGCTGGGCGGCGGGAAGCGATCCCGAAGCCCGCACCTCGCTGGTCATCGGCTATCCGGTGAACGATGCCGTCTACCTGCACCTGTGGAACAACCATCCGGACAACACGCCAACACCCTATTACTACACGGAGCTCCAGCCCTGGATTCAGTTTGACCACGGCACCACGACCTACTTCACGTATTACGTGCTCGGCGGCACGGAAGACTGGAAGGTATTACTGGAAGATTTCAAGCAGCGGGGTCTGGTGACCACGCGGGTGAACAGCGAGCCGTGGAATTACTGATTACTCCCTTGTAGCGCGACAGCCGGATATTCAGACATGAACCAATTGTGTTGAACCGCGAATTAACGGGGATGTTCGAGCAACGTATCCCATGTATGAAGCGGACGCTGCACGAAAAAAGTGTGCCGAAGGTGGGTTAAGCTTCCAGCTTGACACACAGCCTGCTTCATTGGCCAATGGGCCCGTTAATTCTTTCGAAAACCGAAATCTCCCGAGAACTTCGCCGGACCTTTCCATGGTTTACTTTCGTTTTGTGTCAAGCTGGAAGCTTAACCCACCTTCGGCGCACGTTCCGTTTTAAGAACTACTTGAGAAGGCTTCCGGGCGCTTCATGCGGGTAATCCATCCATGAACGTGGCACGAAGGCAATCTGATCGGTGTGGCCTACGAAAAGCGAAGTGGATGCGAAAGCCCACGCCGCTCGCATCCGCACCTTGACGCCGTATTTCCCGTGTGCTTTACTGGTGTCCGCATTCTGGCTGGTAGATCAACAGGAACGGATCCCAACATGGCATTGCCCCCTTTCGTCTCGCCCCGATTTTTCTCCCGGAACCTATTGACTGCGTCGATTTTCGCGATGGCCGCAGTTGAGCCCGCGCTGGCACAGGCGGCATTCCGCGCTGGCGCGGCGGCCGTGGACATTACGCCACTTGAGTATCCCGTTCGGGTGAACGGCAACTTCGTGGAGGGCACGGCCACGGCGGCGGTGGACCCCATCCATGCGCGGGCTCTGGCGCTGGACGACGGCGCGTCGAAGCTGGTTTTCTGCATCGTGGACACCTGCATGATGACCCGGGAGCTCATCGACGGCGCGAAGGCCCAGGTGGCCTCGGCCACGGGCATCCCCATGGACCGGATGATGGTCTCGGCGACCCACACCCACACGGCACCCGCGTCCATGGGTTGTCTGGGCAGCCGGCCCGATCCGGCCTATACCGCCTGGCTGCCGGGCAAGCTGGTGGAGGCCATGACGGCCGCGCTGAACAACCTGCAACCCGCACAGATCGGCTGGTCGTCTATCGACGATTGGGAACACACCCACAACCGCCGCTGGATCCGCCGGGCGGACAAGATGCTGCCCGATCCCTTCGGCGAGACGAATGTACGCGCCAACATGCACCCCGGCTATGAGAGTCCCGACATCATCGGGCCGTCGGGTCCCGTGGATCCTGAGCTGAGCGTGCTGGCGGTGAAGACGCCGGACGGGAAACCCATCGCGGTGCTCGCAAACTATTCTCAGCACTATTTCGGTTCCACGCCGATTTCGGCCGACTACTACGGCCACTTCTGCCGACAGATGGCCGCGCTATTGGGTGAGTCCTCCAGCGAGGGCGAGTTTGTGGCCATGATCTCGCAGGGCACGAGCGGCGATCTGATGTGGATGGACTATGGTTCGCCCCCCGCGCCGCCGACGATTCAGGACTACGCCGCCGAAGTCGCGGGTTGTGCCATCAAGGCGTACCACCAGATCGAATGGCGCGATGCGGCCCCCCTGGCCATTTCCGAGAAGAAGATCACCCTGAACTTCCGCGTGCCCGATGAGAAGCGCCTCGCCTGGGCGCGGGAACAGGTCCAGCTTATGGGCGACCGCTTGCCCATGACCCAGCCCGAGGTCTACGCCCACGAGGCGATCTACCTTCACGAGCGTCCCACGGCGGAGCTGGTGCTCCAGGCGATTCAGATCGGCGATCTGGGTATCACGACGCTGCCCAACGAGGTCTTCGCGCTGACGGGACTGAAACTCAAGGCCCAGTCGCCCCTGGAGGCGCACTTCAACATCGAACTGGCCAATGGCGCCGAGGGCTACATCCCGCCGCCGGAGCAACACACCCTGGGCGGATACACCACCTGGCCCGCGCGTACAGCGGGCCTGGAAGTGGAGGCGGAGCCGAGAATCGTGGAGACGCTGCTCGGCGCGATGGAGGAAGCGACGGGCAAACCGCGCCGGACTGTCGAAGCGGCCATGGGGCCCTATGCCGAAGCAGTGATGAAGGGCGCACCGACATCATATTGGCGGATGGAGGAAATGGCGGGGGTGGAGCTGATGAATACGGTCCCCGGCGGGCCGGAGGCAAAGCTGAGCGGCGACGGATTCGCTCGATACCTTCCGGGCGTGGCGAGCGGCTCGGGCATCGGCGCGAGGGAAGCGCTGGCGGAATCGGCCTTTTCCGGGCCAGACCAAATTAACCGGGCCGTGCATATTGTCCGTGGCCATATCAGGGCTCAAGTTGCTGAGATTCAGGGCGATTGTTCCGTGGCCTTGTGGTTCTGGCTCGGAGAAGCAAGCGGGGCAAGCGACCGCAAAGGGGATTTGCTGACCTTGCCGGGTGGCGGAATTCTGTCCTACGCGAACAACGAACGCCATGAGACGACATTGGGGCTGCGTACAGGCAACCAGACAGCGACGAGCGCGTCGCGCTTTCCCGCAAATCAGTGGCACTTCGTTGTGGCCGTTCGCGAAGGCGACACGCTTCGTGTTTACCTGGACGGCGCGGCGGAGCCAGTGCTTACATCGGTCGCCGCACGCGAGCCCGTATTTAGTTTCTGTTTCGGGTTGGGGTTGGAAGGCAAGCTCGACGAAATCGCGGTCTACCCGCGCGCCCTTCCGGCGGCGGAGATCGCGAACCTGTGGGAGGTCTCCGGTGTCGCCAAATACAACGCGGAGGAGACTGCGGAGGCCGAACGGCGCATTGCCGAATTCCAGGAAAAACTCGGGCTGCCCAAATTTTCCGCCGACTACGAGACAGCCATCGCGGCAATGAAACCCGTGATCGGTGCGCCGCTGGATGGCCGCAGGGAGAACATCTTGCTGGACAAGGGCACGAGCCTGGCCGTGCCGGTTTATGCGGGTGGGCGGATTCGCGGCGCTGCGCCGGGGATCGCGAATGTGTACTCCGTGTCGCTGTGGTTCAAGAATCAGTCCCCAAACGATGCGAACCCCATCACGGCCTATCTCTTCAGCCGTGGCCCCGTGGGCGATCCGAACGCGATCGGCGAGCATCTGGGCATCTCGGGGAACCACCAGCCCGACGCCGTCGGCAAACTCAATCTTTACAACGGCAATACATCCGCTCAGACCCTCTTCGGTAAATCGGTCATTGCGCCGGGTTCGTGGAGTCATCTTGTACTGGTGCGCAATGGCGAGCACGCCACGGTCTACCTGAACGGCAATCCCGAGCCCGAGATCGATGGCGCGCTCCCGGTCACGGCGTCCTCTTCGCCCGATTTCTACCTCGGCGCACGGAGCGACCAGTTCGCCCCGCTCAACGGTGGACTCGCGTCCTTCGCCTTCTTTGACCGCGCCTTGACCGCCGAAGAAGCGGGGCAGCTCTATGCGGCGGCGGGCGTGGACACGGCGGCGCAACGGCCCGGTCTCGCTTCCCTGCCGCGATCTCCAGAGGAGGGTTTGAAAAGCATTCGCGTGCCCGAGGGCTTCACGGTGGATCTCGTGGCGGCGGAGCCCCTGCTGCTCGATCCCGTGGCCTTTGACTGGGACACGCAGGGGCGCCTCTGGGTGGTGGAGATGTCCGATTACCCCCTCGGGCTCGATGGCAACGGTTCGCCGGGCGGACGGGTCCGCATGCTGGAAGATGCCAACAAAGACGGGACCTATGAGAAGTCAACGCTCTTCGCCGAGGGACTCAGTTTCCCCAATGGCATCCTGACCTGGCGCGATGGCGTCATCGTGACCGCCGCGCCGGATATTGTTTATCTTCGAGACACGGATGGCGACAATGTGGCCGACGAGCGCGAGGTGCTCCTCACGGGCCTGACCACGGGCAACCAGCAGTTGCGGGCCAACGGCCTCCGCTGGGGCCTGGACAACTGGGTCTATGTGGCGGCAGGCGGGCACCACGGCGAGTATGGCCTGGAGACGAAGATTACGTCTTCGCGCAACAGCACCGAAGTGGCCGTGGGCAGCCGCGACTTCCGCTTTCGGCCCGACACAGGCGAGGTAGAGCCCCAGAGCGGCCCCACACAATTTGGGCGCAACCGCGACGACTGGGGGCACTGGTTTGGCACGCAGAATTCCCGCCCACTCTGGCACTATGTGCTGCAGGATCACTATTTGAAGCGCAACCCCTACCTGGCGACGCCCGACGGGCGCGTGCAGGTGCTCGGCGCGATCAACCCGCCCGTCTTCCCGGCAAGCGCGCTGGAAAAGCGCTTCCACAGCTTTCAGGAATCGGGCCGCTACACGTCGGCGTGCAGCGGGATGATCTACCGCGACGGAACGCTCTTCCCGCAGGACGAAATGAACGGCTTCACGTGCGAGCCCTTCCACAATCTCGTGCAGCGCATGGTGCTGGAGCCCGAGGGGGCCTCCTTCGCGGGACACCGCGCTGGCGAGGAGGGACAGCCGGATTTCTTTGCGAGCGACGACCGCTGGTGCCGTCCGGTGATGGTGCGCACGGGTCCCGACGGCGCGCTGTGGATCGCGGACATGTACCGCTACATGATCGAGCATCCCGACTGGCTCCCGGAAGAGGGCAAGGCCGAGTTGCTGCCCTTCTACCGCGAGGGCGACGAGAAGGGCCGGATCTATCGCGTGCGCCGGACAGAGAAGTCGCCACAGGCCGTTCCCGCGCTTGCGGAACTGGATGGTGATGGGCTGGTAGCCCAATTGGCCTCGTCCAACGGCTGGGTGCGCGACGCGGCCCAGCAGTTGATTCTATGGCGCGGCGATGTGTCGGTTGTACCCGCACTGGAGGCCCTGACCCGGTCGGAAATTCCCCAGGCGCGCCTGCAAGCGCTGTGCACGCTGGATGGACTCGGCGCGCTGGGCGAGGGCCTCGTGGCGGGTGCGTTGAATGATGCGCACGCGGGCGTACGCGAAAATGCGCTGCGCCTGGCAGAGTCGCGCATGACGCCGGCCCTCGCGGCGCAGGTGGCCACGCTGGCGGGTGATTCGGACCCCAAAGTGCGATTGCAGGCCGCCTTCACCCTGGGCGAGCTTCCGGCGTCCCCCGAGGCGGCTTCGGCCCTGGCGTCGATTCTCGTTCAGGATCACGCCGATCCCTTCGTCACCATGGCGGCGCTCAGTTCCGCGCTGCCCCACCAGGAATTGCTGATCGCCGAGCTGGCGAAGATCAATGAGCCCGCGATCTACGCGTTGCGTCCCGAGCTTGCTGCCATCGCCCTCGGCGCGGGCAACAAGGTGGCGCTGGCGACATTGCTAGCCGCGGCTTTCGAAGGCGCGCGGGTTGCCGCGGATGCCCCCGCCCTCCAATCGTGCGTGGACCTGCTCGACCTTCTCGCGCGCCAGGGCACTTCGGTGGCCGCACTGAGTGAGGGCGCGGTGGAGGGGCCAATTGTCGAGATGGCGAAGGCACACGCCGCGTTGCTCGAAGGCGCAAGCGCGCTCATGGCCGATGAAAACGCCGCTGCCGCGCCGCGCATCGCCAGCGCCGCGTTACTTGCGCGCGTCCCAGATTCACGTGCGGCGGCCATCGATTTCCTAGCGGGCCAGATTGCTGGGGACACTCAGCAAGAGGCCCATGAGGCACTGGACGCCCTCGCGGGTACGGGCGACGATCACACGCCGGGGATTGTCCTTGCGGCGTGGCCCGCCTTCAACCGGGAAACGAAAGCTCGCGCGGTGGACCGCATCCTGTCCCGCGCACCCTGGGCCATGGCGCTGTTGGATGCCGTCGCGTCGAATGCCATTGCCACGGATGATATCGATCCCATCCGCCGCTCACAGCTCTTGCGCCATCCCGATGGGGCGGTTCGCGAAGCGGCGGCGGCGCGCCTGGGTGCTGGATCGTCGCCCGATCGCGCGAAGGTCATCGAGGACTACGGCCCCGCGCTTGCGCTGACTGCCGACGTGACGAAGGGCCATGCCCTGTACAAGGAATCGTGCTCGCCCTGCCACCGCGTCGGCGAGGAAGGCATCGACATGGGCCCGGATCTTCGCACGGTCTCCCAGCATCCGCCAGAGAAGATCCTGGCGAACATTCTCGATCCGAATCTCGACATCCAGCCGGGTTACCACGCCTACAATTGCGAGTTGAACGACGGCGAGCAACTATTCGGGATTATCGCCTCGGAGAATGCGACGAGCATCACGCTGAAGATTGCGGGGGGCATCTCGCGGGTACTGCTGCGGAGCGACATCTACAGCATGGAGAGCACCAGCATGTCCTTCATGCCCGACGGCTGGGAGGCTACACTGAAGCAGCAGGATCTGGCGGATTTGATTGCATTTTTGAAGAGCACGTATTAGTTGATAGCGATAGGACCGATAAGACTGATAGGACGGATTGATCAAATCGGTCCTATCCGTCCTATCCGTCAGATAGGTGCCCGCCACTGGAATCTGCGGTTGTGCTATCCTATCCCCTATAAAGCTTGCCCGCATTGCCGGGCGCGTAACTGTGAACCGAATTTGGAGGCTGCATCGTGGCTGGAGCGAAGAATGTATTGGGTACCGACCTGCAGGAGTGTTCGCGGGATCCGCTGACCGGCTTCTACCGGGACGGCTGCTGCAACACGGGTGCGGATGATATCGGCCTGCACATCATCTGCATCCGCGCAACGGAAGAGTTTCTGGCCTTTTCGAAGGCGCGGGGCAACGACCTGAGCACACCCCATCCCGAGATGCGCTTCGCGGGCGTGCAGCCGGGCGACCAGTGGTGCCTCTGCGCCATGCGCTGGAAGGAAGCTCTCGACGCGGGCATGGCACCGCCTGTGGTGTTGGAGGCGACCCACATATCTGCGCTGGAGTTTGTGAATCTGGCGGACCTGCGGGAGCATGCGGTTTATTGAGTCTGGAGGCGGAGTCTGGAGTCTGGATGCGTGGAGACACCAGAGATTTGGGCAGATCATTGCGTCACTACCCACGTCTGCGAAAAGAATGTGGCACAGCCGTCCCGGCTGTGTTTTTCGCCCGCAATCCGAATTGCCGCAGCATGCACCACGTGGTCTTCGCCAAGCCATCACAGGCGAGACGCCTGTGCCACATTCTTACAGTGGAACCGCTGGAACAATCCAGTCCTTACGTCAATACCCCCTCGACCACCTTCCCGTGCACATCGGTGAGGCGATAATCCCGGCCCTGGCTGCGAAAGGTCAGACGCTCGTGGTCCACGCCGAGCTGGTGCAACAGGGTGGCGTGCAGGTCGTGAACATGAACCGGGTCCTTCGCGATGTTATAGCCGTAGTCGTCGGTCTCGCCCCAGGTTATACCGCCTTTCACGCCGCCGCCTGCGACCATGACGGAGAAGCAGCGCCCGTGGTGATCCCGGCCATAGTTATCCCGTGAAATACCACCCTGACAATAGGACGTGCGGCCGAATTCCCCGCCCCATACGATCAGCGTGTCATCGAGCATGCCGCGCTGCTTCAAATCCTGGATGAGCGCGGCGGTCGGCTGATCAACATCGCCGCACATCAGCGCGATATCCGTGGGAAGGCTGCCGTGCTGGTCCCAGCCGCGGTGGTAGAGCTGGATGAAGCGGACACCCCGCTCAGCCATGCGCCGCGCGAGAAGACAATTCGCCGCATAGGTCCCCCGCTTGTGAACGTCGGGCCCATAACTTTCGAGCACGGATTGGGACTCGCCGGAGATATCGGTCAACTCCGGCACGGAGAACTGCATGCGATAGGCCATTTCATACTGGGCGATGCGCGCGTTAATCTCGGGGTCGGCGAACTCTTCCAACTGGGACTGGTTCAGCGCGGAGACCGTATCCAGCATGCGCCTGCGGGCTGTGTCGCTAACGCCGGAGGGATTGGCCAGATAGAGCACCGGGTCACCGCTGGGTCGCAGCGTGACGCCCTGGTGCTCGCTGGGCAGGAAACTCGCGCCCCATAGATTCTGGCGCAGGGGCTGGGCGGGACGGCGCGAACTGCCAAAGGACACGAGAACGACGAAACCCGGCAGGTTCTCGTTTTCGCTGCCGAGTCCATAGCTCATCCAGGCGCCAAAAGAGGGACGTCCGGGCAATTGGCTTCCCGTCTGCATCATGGTCATGCCGGGGTCGTGGTTGATGGCCTCGGTGTTCATGGAGCGGATGATGCAGAGATCGTCCGCCACCTTGCCGAGGTTCGGCAGCAACTCGCTGAGCCACAGGCCGCTCTGACCGTGCTGCTGGAAGGTGAATTTCGACGCGGCCACAGGCAGGGTGCTCTGGCCGGAGGTCATGGTGGTGATCCGCTGGCCCATGCGAATGGACGCGGGCAGGTCCTGCCCGTGGAAGCGCTCCAGCGTGGGCTTGTAGTCGAAGAGCTCCATCTGGGACGGGCCGCCGGACTGGAAGAGGTAGATAATGCGCTTGGCCTTCGGCGCAAGGTGGAAGAGATCCAGCGCGCCTTTGGGCGTGGCGGCGGCTTGCGGTGCGGAACCCAGCAGTGCGCCCAGGGCGGCGATGCCGATACCGGCGCTGGAGCGCCCGAAGAACTGGCGCCGGGTCAGGAGTTGTTCGTGTTCTTGTTGCGGGTGCATGGTATTAGCCTAACGGATAGTTTGGGATATTCCAAGTGTCAAATAACGCCGCTCACCGCGGCCCGAATGAGATTTAACCTCAGAGGACGCAAAGGGCTCATTGATAGGTTCCCTTTCGTGCGCTCACGGTTTACTCTTGTCTCGGGTTTCTGATCGCTAACGCTCGAGCATTGCTTGAAGTGTGGAGAGTGCAACGAGTAGAAGAGAGACCGCTCCACCTCCGATCCCGGAGCCTTTTCTGAATTCAGCGTTATAGATGAACTTTTTGATCTGGAAGTGATGGGTGCCAAAATTAATGAGCAAGCCATGCTCCTTCTGCGCAGATTTCAGATAACCCATCAACTGCGCGGTGTGCTCTGGAGCAAGTGCCTTTACGGTCTTGAGTTCGATGATGAGTTCGCCTTCTACGATAAGATCGGCAATGTAGTCGCCAATGACAGTACCGTCTTCATCGAAGATTCTGATCGGATATTGCTGTTCGACGGTCAGTCCGGCCTTGCGCAGCCGGTGGGCCAATGCATTCTCGTAGGGCTTTTCCAAGTGTCCATGGCCATGATAGGCGTGAATGTCATATGCGGTTTGCCGTACGAGATCGCAGAGAGACATGATATCCATTTGGAATCCCCTTATTTGGTTTCTTCTATCTTCAAAGAGCCCAGAATGCTCCGAAAGAGAACCTATTATCCTTCCCTTTGCGTCCTTTGCGGTTAAATCAAATCATTCGTCCGCTCCGACGACAGATGGCTGTTTCGTTGTTGTTCTCAAAACTGCGTCACCGCCGCGTCGGTGTTCATCAGCGCATTCGCCACCAGAGTCCAGGCCGCCAACTCCACCGCATCCAGCGCCGTGTCGTAGTCGGATTCGCCCGTGTCCAGCAAATCCCTGGCGGCGTCGGGCGTGTTGCGGTAGTCCGCAAGCTGCGCTTCGAATTGCGCCCGCAGCGCGGCCTTCTCCGCATTTCGCGCGGGGCGCGCCAACAGGAGCGTGCACGCGTAGTCGATTCGCACGGTGACATCCGGGCCAGATTCCTTCATGATACGCTGCGCCATGGCGCGGGCCGCCTCCACGTATTGCGTGTCGTTCATCAGCGCGAGGGCCTGGAGGGGCGTGTTGCTGCGGCTGCGACGCGCGGTGCAGATCTCGCGGTTGGGCGCG
This sequence comes from Candidatus Hydrogenedentales bacterium, assembly GCA_044344195.1. Classification (GTDB taxonomy): domain Bacteria; phylum Hydrogenedentota; class Hydrogenedentia; order Hydrogenedentales; family JAEUWI01; genus JAEUWI01. Next base: position 2,885 of record JBIJDL010000078.1, on the reverse strand, counting down.
TCGAAGAGGAGCATGCCGGGCGGTGCGGCAGCGCGCTTCCAGAATGTGTAGAGGCTTCGCCGGTACAATTTGTCGCCGTGATCCTGAATAAACTCCTGAGCGGTGTAGCGCAGACCGCCCCCGCCATAGGCCACGTCGCGCCAGAGGCCCGGTGGCTGATAGGGCAATACGCTGGGTCCGCCGAGCGCCTCCACCAGCAGCCCGCTCGCGGCCAGGGCGTTGTCGCGAATCTGCTCCGCATCCAGACGATAACGGGGCCCGCGCGCCAGCAAGCGATTCTCCGGGTCACGTTCGGAAAGCTCAGGGCGCACGCGCGAACGCTGTCGGTAGGTGGCGGATGTGACGATAAGCCGCTGCAGCCCTTTCATATCCCAGCCCGAGGCGATGAAGTCTCTGGCGAGCCAGTCGAGCAACTCGGGATGGCTGGGCCACTCGCCCTGGGCCCCGAAGTCGTCGGCGGTGCGCACAAGTCCAGCGCCGAAGAAACGCTGCCAGTCGCGATTCACGGCGACGCGCGCGGTCAATGGATTCGAGGGGTTAACGAGCCACTTCGCCAGGCCGAGGCGGTTTCGTGGCAGGTCCTCGGGCCACGCGTGGAGCGCGGCGGGCACTGCGGGCGAAACGGGATCGCCGGGCTGATCGTAGAGTCCGCGCGCAAGAATGTTTGCGGGGCGGGGCTCGGACCGCTCCTCCATCACCATCGTGGTGGGAATCTGTTTGTCCAGTTGCGCCAGCTCCCAGGCGCGATCCAGTTCTTCTGCGTGGAGTGCGGGCCACTGCTCCCAATTGCGCCTGCGATAGAAGGCGCGGAGGGCCGTCTTCTCGGCATCCGATCGCACGGCGGGTTCGCGCAGCAGCGCACGTTCCACATCCAGGGGCATGGGGCCAATGGTCTCGCCTCGTCGGGCGAAGAAGAAGGTGTGGGCGTTGAAATCGTAGTAGTCCACCGTCTTCACGAGGATGCTGTTGTCGCCCGTCTTCAATTCAATGGTGACGGGGGCCGGGTGCGCACCCACTTCGCCGCGCTGGGCCTCTTTGTCGAGGACGAGGCGGCCATTGACCCAAAGGCGGACCGCATTGCGGTTGTCCAGGGAGAGGTCCATGGTGCGCGGACCTGGTGCGCTGATGCTGCGGTGAAACCAGGTGGCGCAGGTCTTGCCGCTGAGGTTGTGGGCCACGCCATCCGCCAGGCCAGCGGGAAAGGCGATCCACTTGGCGCGGCCATCGTCATACTTCGCAGCCAGATCGATCTGGCCTGGGTCGACGGGACTGGACGCCAGCGCATCATCGCCCGTGGCGGCGATGTAGGGTCCGTTCACGAGCCAGCCGCCCACGGTCGCTGGGAGGAAGGCGGGATCGCTGGAGAGACGAAGAGAGAATCGGTCGCGCGCCGTGGCGAGATCGGCCCCGCGCAGCACCACACGAATACGCGTGCCCTCTGCGAAGCTGATTGGCGCGGCGGGCACGAAAATCGTGCTGGTAGCGTCTGAGCCGGTCACGGCAAAGACCGATTCCGCATTTCCGTCATGGGCCGATTTTACGCCCTCGTGCGTGGCTGTGCTTTCCACAAGAGGGATGCGTGCCTCCGGGGCTTCACCCGCCGTGGGCGCGATGTGCAGCTCCAATTCGGCCAGGCCCAGATCCGCACCGGGACCCACATCGACGCGCAGCGCGGTGATATCGCGCAGGTTCGTGTCGCCCATGAAGACGAGACCGGGAGCGGCGGTGTCCTCGGTGATCGCCGTGGTAACGAGGGACGACCAACGATTGGCGGTGGCTTCGCGTTCGGCGATCTCCCACTGTTGTTGTACGGCATCCAGCGTGGCATCGTCGCGGAGTTTGCGCTCGCCTACGGATTGCAGCGCGGCTTCGAGTCGCGCCGTTTCCGCCTGTTGCGCGGGCAGGGGTGCCTTGATGCGCGGCAGGGAATTGCCGTCCAGCTCGGTGCCGAAAAGCACGGATTCCGCTTCGGAGACGTTGTTGAAATAGGCGTAGAACTCAAAAAATTCTTTCTGCGAGATCGGGTCGTACTTGTGATCGTGGCATTGAGCGCACTTCATGGTGAGGCCGAGCCAGGCCGTGGCCGTGGTGTCCACGCGATCCACCACGTTCTGCACGCGGAACTCCTCGAAGATCGCGCCGCCTTCCATCATGATGGGGTGGTTGCGATTGAAGCCCGTGGCGATGCGCTGCTCCAGCGTGGGCTCGGGGAGGAGATCGCCAGCGAGTTGCTCGATGGTAAATTGATCGAAGGGCATGTTCGCATTAAAGGCGTCGATGACCCAGTCGCGGTAGCGCCACATGGTGCGACCGATGTCGGCGGCGTAGCCGTTGGTGTCGGCGTAGCGCGCGATGTCCAGCCATTGGCGTGCGCGGTGTTCGCCGTGGCGCGGGGAGGCCAGGAGTCGCTCCACGACCTTTTCGTACGCGTCGGGCGCGGGGTCGTTGACAAAGGCCGCAACTTCCTCCGGTGTCGGGGGCAGCCCCGTGAGATCCAGGGTGGCGCGGCGGATCAGGGTGGGCCGGTCGGCTTCGGGGGAGGGCGTGATGCCCTCGGATTCCAAGTGTGCGAGGATAAAGTTATCGATCGGATTGCGGGGCCACGCGGCATTGGTCACAGTGGGCGGCGCGATTTCTGCAGGCGGGATAAAGGCCCAGTGGGCCTGCCAGTCTGCGCCCTCACTGACCCAGCGTGCGAGCGTCTCTTTCTGCGCCGCCGTGAGCGACTTGGCGGAGTCCGGCGGCGGCATCTGCTCGTCGGGGTCGGTCGTGTTGACGCGCTGAAGCAGTGCACTCGCTGTGGCGTCGCCCGGCACGATGGCGATGGCCCCGGAGGGCAGGGCCTGCTTCGCGGCGTTCTCGTGATCCAGTCGAAGCCCCGCCAT
>JBIJDL010000455.1:0-5288 GCA_044344195.1 Candidatus Hydrogenedentales bacterium | reverse complement strand
TCGATCTGGCGGGACAGGGCGTGACCTTTTTCGTCACCACCCACTACATGGATGAGGCCGAGCGCTGCAGCCACCTGGGCTACATTTACTATTCGAAGCTCATGGTCCATGGCACGCCCGGCGAATTGAAGGCCCTGCCGGAGGTGACGCCCGAGGGCACGGCGCGCTACGAGTTGCGCCTTCCCCGCGTGGCTATGGCCATGCGACGCCTCAATGAGATGCCCTACGTGATGGACGCCACCATCTTTGGCGACGCACTCCACGTGCTGGCGGAGAGCGGATCGGGCCCCCAGCTCAAGAACGATCTGGAGAAGGACGGCTTTCCCTCGGCGGAGGTCCGGGAGATTCCGGCCACACTGGAAGATGTCTTCGTGACCCTCACGCGGTTGCGGGCGAAGGAGCGCGCCAGTGTTTAAGGGCCTCGTCTCCATCATGTACAAGGAGTCTCGCCACATCCTTCGGGACCCGCGCACCCTTTTCCTCATGCTCCTGGTGCCTGCGGCCCAGTTGACCGTCTTCGGCTATGCGATCGATATGGACGTGAAGAACATCGCCACCGTGGTCTACAATCTGGACGGGCGCGCCGAGAGCCGCGCACTCGTCGACAGCTTCACCAATTCGGGCTATTTTACCATCAAGCGCGAAGTAACTTCCGGCGCGGAAGTGAACCACGCCATCGTCCGGGGCGAGGCCAAGATCGGCCTGATCATTCCTCACGATTACAGCGACCGGCTCCTCACCGGCGAACACACGGAGATTCAGGTCCTCATCGACGGCAGCGATTCCACGGTGGCCATGCAGGCCCTCAATGTGAGCAACGCCATCGCCCTGCGCAAGTCCATTGATCTGCTGGCCGACGTCTCCGGGGGCACGACGGTGCCGCCTATCGCGGCCCAGCCCCGGGTGCTCTTCAACCCCGACATGCGCACGGCGAATTTCATGGTGCCGGGCCTCGTGGGCATTATCCTTCAGATGATCACCATGCTGCTTACGGCCTTCGCCATCGTACGGGAAAAAGAAACCGGCACCCTGGAGCAGCTTATGGTAACCCCCGTGTCGCGCCTCGGGCTGATCCTGGGCAAGCTCCTGCCCTATGGCATCGTGGGCATCATGGAGACGGTGTCGGTGCTCGTGCTGATGCGATTCCTCTTTCAGGTGCCCATCGCCGGCAGCGTAATCCTTCTGGCGGGCTTCACCCTTATCTTTCTGTTCACCGCGCTGGGCCTCGGGCTCCTCGTCTCCACTTTCGCGGGCAACCAGATTCAGGCGCTTCAGTTTTCCTTTTTCATCATTCTGCCTTCCGTACTCCTGTCGGGCTTCATATTCCCTCAAGACTCCATGCCCCACATCATTTACTTAATCGGCCAGGCGGTGCCCGCCACCTATTTCATTCAGATCCTGCGGGGTATCATCCTACGGGATACAGGCTTTGAGGATTTGTGGATGAATGGCGTTATCCTGGCGGGCATGGGCATGTTCGTGCTCACCCTGGCCACCCTCCGGTTCCGGAAGAACTTGGGGTAAATCCACGCTATTCGTTCTATTGCCCTCGGGACGCGTACTATATGAAAATCGTGAACAGCCAGCACTATTTGCTCAACCAATGGAGCATCTCATGCGACCCAGAAAAGTAAAGATCGACCCCGCGCGCCGCGCGCAGATCGTGGCCAACGCCCGGAAGCACCAGGCGGAACGGGCAGGCGGCTACCGCGAGCAGGCGCTGAAGCTCTTCCCCCATCTCTGCGCCCGTTGCGCCCGTGAGTTTGAGGGCGCGGACCTGCGCGAGTTGACCGTCCACCACAAGGATCACAACCACAACAATAATCCGCCCGACGGCAGCAATTGGGAGTTGCTCTGCCTCTACTGCCACGACGACGAGCATCAGGATGCCGTGCAGCGTGAAGCGGGCACGAGCCCCGGCGCAATTGGGCGCACGGAAGTGACGCTGGGGTTCAATGCCTTCGAGGGCCTGAAGGGACTGCTGGGCACCACCGACGAGGACCGGGACTAAGGCCATAAGCGACGGAAAGGACAAAAAGGTGAGTAGCTGCTCGAGCGTCCTGGGTTCCTACTGTCCTTTAAGTCACTTCCGTCTTTAACATTCTTCTCTCCAATTGACCGCGCCCGGCTCCCGTGTTAAACTCCGAACGCGTTCAGAACGGAGCACCCCATGGACACCCCCAAACCCAAAAAAAGCGACATCACCAAGGCCCACATCCTCAACACGGCCCTGGCCCTCTTTCAGGAGCATGGCTTTGAAAAAACCACCATGCGCATGATTGCAACCGCCTGCGAACTTTCCCTCGGCGCGGCCTATTACCACTTTGAAACCAAAGAAGCTCTGGTGCTGCACTTTTATGCCCAGACCAGCGCCGAAGCCCGTGAATACAACCAGCAGATCGTCGCTCGCTCCCAGGATTTCAAGGAACGCATGACCGCGCTGTTGCAGTTCAAGCTGGAGCAGATGAACCCCTTCCGCGAGCTGGCCGCCGTCCTTGCGCGGCAGGCGGCGGACTGGAATCACCCCCTCTCCCCCTTCAGTGCCCAGTCCACCCCCATGCGCAATGAGGCTATTGGCCTGATTGACGATGTGATTGCGGGTAGCAACCTGAAAGCCTCCGCTGTGCTGCGTCCCCACCTGGCAAAGATCCTGTGGCTTTACCAGATGGGGATCATTCTCTTCTGGGTAAACGACACCTCGGCGGGACAAGAGCGCACGAAGAGTCTGATCGGGGTCAGTTTGGGACTCATCGAGAAATTCATCCGTGCGTCCGCGCTGCCCTTCATGCGCGGACTGAACCAATCGGCGGTGAAGATCGTGGAACTGGTGGAGAACACAGCGGCTACGCGCGCGACGCCGTCCTGACGGCGCGGCGACCCATGCCCGCTGTACGAAAAGCCTCGACCTTTCTAACGGCGGCGCGGACGCGCCGTATCGCAGCGCTGCACACGCCCCTTGAGGAACTCTACGGGCACTACAACCAGCGCTGCTTCGTGGACCCCGATCCGTTGGTACCGCTTTATGGCTATCCCGACCTCCGCGATCAGGAAATAGTCGGATTGATCACGGCATCCCTGGCCTTTGGCAATGTGAAGCAGATTCTGAAAAGTATTGAGAGTGTCCTGCATGCGCTGCCGGAGCCCGCGCGGACACTGCCCGGCCTGTCGAATGAAGAACTGAGCGCGCGATTCGCCGGATTTCGCCACCGCTATGTCACGGGTGTGGAAATGGCCTCGCTGCTGACGGGCGCAGGAGCCCTTCTCCGGGAACACGGCACCCTCGGGGCCGCATTCGCCGCTATGGATGAGCCCGAATCGCCAACTATCCTGCCGGGACTCACCCACTTTGTCCATGCGCTGCGGGACAAGGGGCCGCTGGCGAAAAACTATTTGTTGCCCGATCCAGCGCTGGGCAGCGCCTGCAAGCGCTGGTTCATGTATTTGCGATGGATGGTGCGGAACGACGCGGTGGATCTGGGCCTCTGGCCGGAACTGGGCGCCCACCGGCTTATCATTCCCGTGGACACCCACATGCACCGCGTGGCCCTCGGCCTCGGACTTACCCGCCGTAACAGCGCCGACCTCAAGACCGCTCTGGAGATCACCCGGGCCTTCAAAGTCGTCTGCCCCGACGACCCGGTGCGCTATGACTTCTGTCTCACCCGACTCGGGATTCGCGACGACGGAGACATGGCTGGATTTCTTCGCGAGGTGATGAAGAAATAGAGCATGAGTCGCGGCGCTTACGAGCCCTCGGCCAATTTTTCTTTCACTTCGCCCGCGTGGCGGACCGCAGTCCAGATGACATCGCAGACCGCGTCAATCGTTGCCTCGTTCATGGCCGTTCCGGTGGGCAGGCAGAGGACGCGCTCCGAGAGACGCTCCGTGTGCGGCAGGCGCAGGCGCGCTTCGGGGAAGAGGGTCTTGTAGGGTTCCATGCGGTGGCAGCAGGGGTAGAAATAGCGCCGCGCGAGAATATTCTCGGCGTGGAGTACTTTCAGCAACGCGTCGCGGCTCAGGCCCGCGCTCTCCTCGTCCACCTCGACAATGACATACTGGTAATTGCGCTGCTCCAGGGTTTCATCGGTCAGCAGGACTACGCCGGGCAGGTCCGTGAGCCGGAGGTCGTAGCGCGCCATGTTGCGCCGGTTGACCTCGACGAAGGTGTGCATGCACTCCAGCGAGGCCAGTCCCATGGCCGCGCAGGCCTCGGTCATCTTTCCGTTTATGCCGAGATAGACCACGGAATCGGGGCCATCGAAACCGAAATTCTTCATCAGGCGAAGTCGCCGCGCCAGGTCGTCGTCGTTCGTGACGATGGCACCGCCTTCGAAGGCATTGAGAAACTTCGTCGCGTGAAAACTGTAGACCTCGGCGTCGCCGAAACCGCCCACCATTTTCCCTTTGTGCGAGCAGCCGAAGGCGTGGGCCGCGTCGTAGAGCAGCTTCAGGTTGTGGCGCTGAGCCACGTCAGCCAGTCCTTCCACATCGCAGGGCTGGCCCCAGAGATGGACACCGATAATGCCCGTGGTCCGGGCCGTGATCAGCGACTCCACCTTCTTCGGATCGAGGGTGCGGGTGTGGGGATCGATATCGCAGAAGACCGGCGTGATCTCCTGCCACTGGAGCGCATGGGCCGTGGCGATAAAGGTGAAAGAAGGCACAATGACTTCGCCCTTCATCCCCAGCGCGCGGATGGCCAGCTCCAGGGCCACGGTGGCGTTGCACGCGGCAATGCAATGCTTCACCCCGGCGGCTTCCGCGATGCGCGCTTCGAACTCCTGAACGAAGGGTCCGTTGTTACTCAGCCAGTTCCGGTCCAGCATCTCTTCCATCCGCGCCAGAATTGCCTTGCGATCACCGATGTTCGGACGCCCCACATGGAGCGGATCCTCAAAGGCCGGCGGCGCGCCAAATACGGCGAGAGACTCTACAGCGAAGATGGTTTCCTTGACTGTGGTAGGTGCCACGATGATCTGCCTCGACATGTGCGTGCCACCCCGCACAACGGTCCGGCGGGGACATCAGCACTATACCTGCAAGTGGACGTGGAATTCACGGAGAGGGAAAGAAGGATGAAGGATGAAGGATGAGGGCTGAAGGCTGGAGGCTGGAGCGCGTCGTGAACTCCCGCATCCATACGACCCATAAGACCCATAAGACCCATAAGACCCATAGGACCCATAGGACCCATAGGACCCATAAGAACCATAAGAACCATAAGAACCATAAGAACCATAAGAACCATAAGAACCATAAGAACCATAAGAACCATAAGAACCATAAGA
>JBIJDL010000453.1:0-5303 GCA_044344195.1 Candidatus Hydrogenedentales bacterium | reverse complement strand
CACTCTATTCGTTTGGCACCTTTTTGCCCCCTGCACCAACGATTCCACCCCCAATCTTAAACAGATCGAGGAGGATTTGTCTAGGCAGGTCGACGACTTTCATTACATCGGTGGTCACTTCGACCGCGCCGCTGACAATGGTGTCCCCCATGGAGGGCATTCCATCGAGTTCCATTTTCGGATTAAAGCTGGGGCCGTAGATGTGAAAGGCGATCTGAAGGTTGGTCTGGCTCCGCTTGAGCCCGTCCAGATTGAAGTAGGTGCGCAATGCGGGAATCCCCTTGGCCGTGTCGGCGGGCAGGGAAAATTTGAGGTGGAAGTCCATGTCACCGGAGAGGACGAACTGCCCATCGCCGGAGATGGTTACGGCTTCCGATTCCAGGATCATGTTGGTCGCCTTTACCACGTCGCCTTCGAGGGTAAGGTCGGAAGCGAAGCGAGAGAAGCGCAGCGAGGGCGGAATGCTCACGGTACCCTGCTCGATCTGCTGCTGGAATTTGGAGAATAGATAATCTGCGCTGAACTGGCCGTCCACCACATCGAAGTAGCCCGTGCCCGCGAGGGTGCCGCTATCGTCTTCATCGACGGAGTACTGGATGCCGCCGGTCATGGTTCCGGCAAAAATCTCGGGCAATTTCAGGTGCTCGAGGAGGTGGGAGGCGGGTACCTTGTCCCAACTGGCGTTCAGCTTGTTGATATTGTCGGGATTTGAGGAAGAGTAGACCCCGCCAATTTTTCCCTTGTCGACCGTGGCTTCGAAGCGCTCAAAGCCACTTTCGCGTTTGCGCGTATAGGCATCGCCGGAGAAAGCGGTGCCCCGCCAGGGCGGATAGGCGAGGGTGTCCGCGGAAAGCTTGTAGGTCCAGTCCCGGTCCAGGGGCGGAAAGCGTTCCAGGGAGGGATCGTCAGGTGCGCGCAAGGGCAGGAGCCAGCGAGAGCCGAAGGGGGGAAGCTCGGCCGAGTTGGTGTGCAGGGTCAGGAGGCCCGTGCGTTCTTCGCCGGTCTTCAAGACGGTGGTGTCGACGCGGACATTCTTGCCCGTGATGGGTTGCTTTGCGCCCGCCGGCAGCATGGTGAGTTCGTCAACCAGACCGCCGATGGTTAGTTCGATGACCTCGGGGCTCTGGGATTTCTTGACCCAGTGTAGGTAGGCGTCGGTTCCCGTGCCGCCGGAGATGGTATAGGGGAAGACCAGCACTTTGTTGGCGGTTCCCATGCTGACATTGGCGGAGGTCGCGGTCAGGTCGTCCAGCGTCCATTTCCCGCCGCGGTGGCTCAACAATGCTTTGGTGTCGATCTCGATTGTGTCGAGGGCGGCCAGCATGGTGAGGGTGGCGGATTTCCCCGGTTTGAGGTCGAAATGGAGCTTTTCCAGCCGGGCCCCGATCCCGGGGGCTTTCTTGAACCACCACTCCCATTCGATGCCGGTCCGTGTGAGGTCCACGGTGGCATCGTAGGTGTGGTGCCCGGGCGCAATGGAGCCGGTGAGGGAGTCCAGGGCCAGGGGGCCGTAGACGTTCAGGCCGCGACTCGATTTGAGGAACTCCAGCTCTTCCACCGTGCCGAGATTGCCCGCGATGGAGAAGTTCAGGGTCTTCTCGGCAAGCTGGTAGCGTGCACTGCCCATGACGGTGTTGCCCGCGATGCGGGCGACCATCGGATCGAAGACCAGTCCCTCGCTGCCGAGCTGGAAATTACCGGAGATATCTTCGGCGTGAAGTTTGGAGGGGCCATGCTCCAGGGATCCGCCACTGAGGGAGAGGGTGCCCGTGGGGAAGGACTGCTCCGAATTCCAGGCGACGCTCATGAGGCTGAATTTGAGGTCGGCCCGGGGCAGAGCGGGGTCGGTCGGCGCAAAGCGCAGGGCTCCGTTACCCAGTTGCGCTTCGACCCCCAGACGGGCGTCGTTGGCCTGACCATTCAATGTTACGAAAAATTTGTAGGGCTTAGGCGCGTCGATTTCGAGGCTGCCATACTGGGCGAGCCATTCCTTCATCACAAAATCCAGCACGTCGTTGACAGGAAGCTGCTGGACCTCCACCTTGAGGTCAAGGTCGGGCAGGTCCTGCGCCAGGGAAATGGTCCCTTCTACCCGGCCTTCGAATTCCGGCGAGAGGGTTTTCGCGGAGTTGAGGGTGAGCATGCGCGTATTCACGTCGTAGCTTGCGAGGGCCGTGAGGAGGCCCTCGGTGGGTACGGGGAAGCGCTGCGGGGTTGCGAGGGCGACGTTGTTGAAGGGGAGCTCGATGGACACGACCATGGCCTTGCGGGGATAGCCGGCAACGCGCAGGCTGGGCCGGACACTTCCGGAGGTGAAAACCTCCGTCGCGGTCGGAAGGAAGGCGGCGACATCCTGGGCAGTCAGGCCATCGCTCTGGAGGCGCAGGTCGAAATCTTCGAGGGATGCATAACGTGCAAAGACCTCGAAGGCGCTTCGGGATGCCTGGTCCAGGCGCCCATCCAGATTGGCGATGATGTGGGGGGAATCAGAGAGTCGATTCAAGTCGAAATTCAGGTGCTCAACGCGGAAGGTGGACTCCCCGACAATCCGGTTTATCTCCAGGGTGCAGTTTCGACCGAGGGCCCGGAAGGGGATATTGCTGGTGAGGGCGGAGCGGTTGGTGAGTTCGTCGGTGATCCATTTATGGTCCACCGGGCGGGAAAGGCGGACATGGGCATTGTCGAGCTGGAGCCGGTCCAGCACCACGGCGCCCCGGAGCAATTCGAGGAGGCTCACGTGGAGCAGGGCTTCGGGAACCTCGATGTCGATGGTCGGACCCGCAGGCGCCGCGAAAGCGAGATGGAGCTCCTGCAGGCGGAGCCCGGCGATACCGTGGACCTGCACGCCGCTGGTTTCGAGTTCGATGCCGGTGCGTTCTTCGATTGCGGACTGGACACGGGTTCGCAGCACGGCGAGCTGGTATTTGGCGAGCAGCAGCCCGCCCGCCAGGAGCGCCGTTAACATGAGGAGAGCCAGCAGCCACAGACGAGTCTTGCGGCCCCGGCTCTCCACTGGTTTACGGTCATTCAGACCGGTCGTATCAATCGCCTGCACTCGCTTCCCGTACTACCTCTTCTGCTTCGGGCACGGCAGCGCCGCCGCCGCCCCATTGCAACCCGCGGGCCTGAATAATCTGCTCGCGCAACTGCTCGGTGATGGCCGGATTGTCTTTCAGGAACTGGCGGGTGGCTTCCCGGCCCTGGCCCATGTTTTCGCCATTGAGGGAGAACCATGCGCCGCTCTTACGGATGAGCTTTTCGTCCACAGCCAAATCCAGGATATTACCTTCCTTGGAAATGCCTTCGTTGAACAGGATCTCGAACTCGGCGTCGCGGAAGGGGGCCGCGAGCTTGTTCTTCACCACCTTCACCTTAACCCGGTTGCCTACATTCTCCTCTTTTTCCTTGATGGCTGCAATACGCCGGATATCGAGGCGGATGCTGGAGTAAAATTTCAGCGCGCGGCCACCGGTGGTCGTTTCCGGGCTGCCGAACATGACGCCGATCTTGTCGCGAATCTGGTTGATGAAAATCACCAGCGTGTTGGAGCGGCTGATGATGGCCGTGAGCTTGCGCAGGGCCTGGGACATAAGCCGCGCCTGAAGGCCCATGTGGCTGTCGCCCATGTCGCCTTCCACTTCCGCTTTAGGAACGAGGGCGGCCACCGAGTCGATGACAATGACGTTCACCGCATTGCTGCGCACGAGGCTCTCGCAGATTTCCAGGGCCTGCTCGGCCGTATCCGGCTGGGAGACGAGGAGGTTGTCGATGTCCACGCCGATCTTCGCGGCAAAGCCGGGATCCAGGGCGTGTTCCGCGTCGATAAAGCAGGCGATGCCCCCGTTGCGCTGGGAATTGGCGACTACGTGGAGGGCCAGGGTCGTTTTACCGGAGGATTCCGGGCCGAAAATCTCCACCACGCGGCCCACGGGCAGACCGCCGATGCCGGTGGCCAGATCCAGGGTCAGCGCCCCGGTGGAAATGGCTTCCACCTTCTGGTTCATACTGTCATCGCCCAGGCGGACCAGAGTCCCCCGGCCGAATTGTTTTTCAAGTTGGGCCAGGGCGATATCGAGCGCTTTGACCTTTTCACTATCCGCGGTTGGTTTGGCAGCCATTCGTCTTTCCTCCTGTTGCACTGAATAAACGTTCACCATGTCCCCATCATGCCAAAACACTGAACGAATGTCAAGTAAAAAACTTTAAAAAACGTTTTAGCGACTTTTCAGGGTTACAGGGACGGCAGTGACAGCAGTGACAGCAGCAGGGGCGAGCCCCGCCGTCCTTGTGTGTTCGCAAAGGCCATTATGCAGAATCCACTTCCATTGCGGCAAGCGGATTGGACCAATGCCCATATCCTGTGGCATAATGGTTATTGCACGGAGTAAATAGAAGGACTCCGCGCAGCGTTTTACCCAAACTTCGTGGGGGCGACATGGTCTCGACGGGGGTGGAAGAAACGTTGGTTGCGTGCCGAGGACTCCGGTGGCCTCGTAAAAAACCGGAACCCAATTAACTGCGAACAATCAACACGATTTCGCAATGGCTGCTTAATTGCAGCCTCGCCTTACCTTTGACCACCCGCTAAGGGGATAAGGCGTACGACAGCGGGTCTCGCGCCGTGACGTCGGTGGAACGTCCGATAGAGTAGGTTTCCCCCTAGCGGCCTTGGATAGCGAGCCTCACGCGATCCCGGGTGGCGAATCTTAAAAGACGGGCTATGCACGTAGACGCCTTCGTGGACACACTTTCGGACGCGGGTTCGATTCCCGCCGCCTCCACCATTTTATTTTTCGGCAGAAGGGGAAGGGGACTGCTTCTTTCTCATGCGCATCGACGTTTGGCAAGGGAAGGCAGCAAATGTTGGCAAGGATCCTGACTGCAAACAAGTTGATACTCGTCAGTTGGTTCTTAATTGCTATATCAAGTCTCTTATCCTTGTCGCTTCACATATCCACTACGCGAAGAGAGGCGCGGAATGCGGAAGAAGCCTCGCAACTTTCCCAACCCGCTCCTCGTTTCATCTATTTCAAGTTGCCCATTGCCCAAACGACCTACCATTGGATATTCAAGGACCGTGCCGCTTTTCTCGCCGGAAAGCTGACCCTCCATCTCGAGCGGGATGATCAAAGCGTTTTCATTACCGTCTTCGAAAACGGGATCATATCGGAAGGCTGGGAAGAAATTTCCTGTAAGTCCGATGTGTCGCCAAGTGATATGTACTTCGGCTTTGTCTCATTAAATCCGTTCACCGTGGCAAACGGCGAGCACGTGGAAATGCTTCTGACCGTTTCCAAAGATCT
>JBIJDL010000452.1:0-5308 GCA_044344195.1 Candidatus Hydrogenedentales bacterium | reverse complement strand
CAGCGCTTCATCTTTGCAACTGCTGCCGCGCATGGTCAGTACATGCCCCTGTGCATCGCGGGAGACACGTCGGTTCGACGCCACCCGATCCACCTTGGCCTGGCCATGGGCAATGTGGGTGAGGGGACGCGCTTTAGGGAGCGCCCCGGTAATCGCGGCCTTGCCGCGTGCCAGGCATTCGCCGTAGAACGCGAGATCGACGATGTGGGGGAGATCGCCCTGAGCCTGCACGACCAATTCGGATTCCAGGCAGGCAAAAGGCGCGTTGTGCTGGTGCACGCACTGCACCGCGACGCGCTCCGGCGTGGTGCCCGCCGCTTCCGCCAATGCCGCCCGCCACTGGATATGGGCGTCATTGAGCAGGCCGGTCCAGTCCACCGCGCAAAGCACGATGGGTGCGCCCGCGCCGGTAATCACCACGCCGATCGCTTCCAACGAATCGTCCACCGCTTCCACCGGTTTGATCCAGCCGCCGCAGAGGGAGTGGCCCATGGGGGGCGTAACATCGAAGCGGAAGGAGGCCAGGCGAAGGGACCCGGCGGTATGTTCCTCGGCCCGGAGGGAGCCCGGCAGGAGGGACCAGGCCGTGGCGCCGGCAAGTGACTGAAAGAGAAAGCGGCGGCGTGTGGATGTCATGGTTGTCATCTCCGGAGATTCTGGAAGGTTACTGCATGGGCAAGGTCCATTAAACCAGAGCAGCGGATACACTTCAACTGTGCAATGAGTCCACAGTCCGCCGTGGAGATCTGCCCTGTTGCACTCAAACCTCAATGGGGGCATACTAATCATCTGAACCCTGTTCTGGAGAGGCCTTGGACAACCATCGGGAGTCCCCGTATGAAGAACGATACCGCACCCGTATCCATCGAATCCCGGCGATCCCTCGCCCTGTTGACTTCAGCGCTCCTGTCCGGCGCTTTGTGCGTGATTGGCCTCGGCGGTTGCCAGACCAACGGTGCTGGCGGAAAGCAGACCGCACAGCGCGAGCCAATCTACGAATCCGAACATCTGTTTCCTCCCGAGGACTTTCACAATCACTCCTCCAGTATCGTAGAAACGCCAAAAGGTGACCTAATCGTCTGCTGGTTTCACGGCAAGGGCGAGCGGACGGACGACACGCTGGTCATCAGCGGCGCGCGAAAGAACAAGGGAGCGTCTGCCTGGTCCGCCCCCTTCCTCATGGCCGATAACCACAACCTGCCCGATCAGAATTGCACCATGTACATCGATTCAGAGGGCCGGCTGTGGATGTTCTGGATTTCCGCCATCGACAACCTCGTCCGAAGCTACTTCCTGAAATATCGCTACTCGACCGACTATGAGGGCGACGGCCCGCCGATATGGTCCTGGCAGGACGCGATTTTCTGCCTGCCGAAGGATGCGGAAACCGTATTCACCGAGAATCTGGAGAAGCGACTCGAAGAGCTCAAGACGTCGACTGAGATCAGCGAAGAGCGCAGGGCGGAGATGCTCTCCCGCATTGAAGAGCGCAAGGCGGAGTACGGCGACAAACTCTTCCAGCGCCTCGGCTGGATGCCGCGCCAGCCTCCCATCATGCTGTCGGACAAGCGGATGATGCTCCCGTTGTACTCCGACACCTTCGGTTGCTCCATGATGGCCTTCACAGAGAACGCGGGACAGTCCTGGGAGTTCAGCCGCCCGCTTGGACAGCGGGGCATTCAGGCTTCTCTTGTACAGCGGAAAAATGGCGAGATCATGGCGTATATGCGCAACTCGCCCGATACCAAGTGCGCAGAATCCAAGGATGGCGGCATGACGTGGACTGAAGTTGAACTGGGGATTCCCAATTCGGGTTCGAGTGTTGCCGCGCTCGCGTTGAAGAGTGGAAACTGGCTGCTCGCGGTGAACGACGTGCTCCGCGGACGCCATCAGCTCTCCCTCTACCTGTCGCAGGACGAAGGGAAGACCTGGGTGCGCAAGCGTTTCCTGGAAAAGCTCGAACAGAAGCAAGACAAGAAGCGGACCGCATCCTATCCCACGATGATCCAGACGAATGACGGCAATATCCACGTCACGTATACGCACGAGAACGACGCGGTATTTGCTGGAAAAACGATCAAGCATGCGTGGTTCAACGAGGCATGGGTACTGTCCGGAACCGACGCGGTAACAGCCGAAACACCCCAGCAATAATAAAACGGCCCAGCCCGGTCTGGCCGGCGTGAAGGAATTCCTATGAGCAGGAATGTCATTTGGCAACTGTTTCCGACGATAGCGGGAATCGCCGCACTGGTCTTATCCGGTGCTGCGGCCGGGGAGGCTTCCGAAGTTCGCGCTTCGAGCATCGCTATCGTGTGCGAGTCCG
The DNA here is from genome assembly GCA_044344195.1 of Candidatus Hydrogenedentales bacterium. Lineage (GTDB taxonomy): Bacteria > Hydrogenedentota > Hydrogenedentia > Hydrogenedentales > JAEUWI01 > JAEUWI01. The sequence goes on along the minus strand of JBIJDL010000452.1, from coordinate 2,982 downwards.
GCGGGGACGGGCAGGAGGCTCGCGTCGCGGAGATTCTGCGCGAGCGCATCACGCGCCGGAGCCGGGTCACTGTGACCGTATCGGGCGAATGGTCCCCCGGTGCGGACCTGTGTATTGCTCTGGGAAGACGCACGGCCAGCACCGGGAAGTTCCAGGAACTCGCGGTTCGCCATCGGCTCGTCTTGCCTGGCGTAGCGCGCACCGCCCCCGAGGGCTATGCGGTGAAGCTCGTAGAGGTCGACGGAAGGCCCTTGGTGATCGCGGAAGGGGCCGACGCGCGCGGTGTGCTCTACGCCGCCGGTGAAGTGCTTCGCCTGTTGACCTATGGCGCGGATTACGTTGCGCTGGGGAAAGTCGACATGAGCGCAGCACCCGCCTATCGCTATCGGGGCTCCTCCGCCAATCAGGGCGGAACCATGCGCGAGCTGACCGGCGCGCGCGGCTGGACCGAGAAGGAGTGGCAGGACTATTTCCTGGACTTCGCCTTCTCCGGGGCCAACATCGGCTATGCAGGTGGTCGGCAATTCGACTACCTGCACGAATTCGACCTGATGACCGTGGGCGGGAACCGTCCCAACCAGTTTCGCGGCGAAATACCCGAGGCGTGGAAGGCGGGCGGCCTGGAGGGCTGGGAGGGCACCGACTGGGTTTGTCCCTCTGTGCCAGAGGCCCGCGCGGCTCTGATGAAGCAGTGGGACGAGGAATTCGCGCGGACCGAAAATCATGAGATCCTTCGTTTCTACGCGGGCGATCCGGGTGGGTGTCGCTGTGATCGCTGCGAGCCCTGGGGCAAGACCTTTGTCGAGTTGTGCGAGGAAGTGGCCGCCATCTGGCTCAAGCATCACCCCGGCACGATCATCGAGATTGCCAATCAGGATCTGAGCAATGAGGGGGATCGGGCCATCTTCGCCTATCTCAACGCCGAGCCGCGCGCGTGGGTCCAGGGCATCGCCTATGGCCCCGGCAGCAACGCGCTCTCCCGCTATTTCCGAGACGAACTGCGCGAGGATTTAATGGAGTATCCGGGCGTCGGCCCGGTAAACCGCTACCTCGCGGAGATTCTGAATAATCTTCCAAAAGAACAGACCATCACCCACTACAGCGATGTGTCCCATTGGATTCGCTCCCAGTACAACCTGGAACATCCCGATCCCCACCTGATGAAGGCCTATAACCGACGCACCTTTCACACGCGGCCCGCGGCATTCTACCGGATCTTTCAGGACATCATGCCCTTCTCCCAGGGCGATATCATCTACTCCGAAGGTTTCCACGACGAGTTCCATCAGTACATGTGGAATCGCTTGCTGTGGAATCCCAATCGCACACTGGGCGATGTGCTGAACGAATATTGCAGCTATCACTTCGGTGCGGAAGCGGCCCCGCTGATGGCCGAGGCGCTGCTGCAGCTGGAGAAAAATCTGGAAGCACCCCTCGCTTCCAACGAGGACGTCGATCGTTACTACCTGCTCGTGAAAGAGGCGGGCTGGAAGATCCCGCCCAATCTCATGCAGGGCAATTTCCGCTGGATGCTCCACATGCAGAAGGCGGCGCTGGACAAGTATTTTCAGTTGAAGCTGCGCGGCGAGATCGCCCGCGACGCCGCCTTGCAGGCCCTCGCGATGGAAGCGCCGGATGCGGCCGTGGAGCGTGCCCAGGCCCTGATGGATCAGCCGCTGGAAGACGCCGACATGGCGGCGCTGAAAGATGAAGCCCGCCGCCTGGGTGAAGACAGCGAGCGCACTATGGGGCTTCGCAACGAAGGCTATTTCGCCGTGGACAATCCCCTGACGGCGTTGGGCTGGACCGCAAAGCAATTTGAAGCCGCAGCTTCGGCCAGCGGCGATGCGCGTGCCGCAATCCTGCTCCAGCTCGCTCACTATGAAGACCCGGGGCCCGGCGGCTTCTACGACGACGCGGGCAATCCGGACCGCCAGCCCCATCTGGTCAAGGGCAACATCTTTGATGCGTCGTCCCGCATGGACCCCAACAACCGGCCCAGCCAGAGCACCATCGCTTACGGCGGCGACGAGGCGCGCGGCGTGGCCTTCCGCTACACCGAACTGGACCCGGTCGCAGCCTATCGCGTGCGCGTTACCATGGTCGCCCCGCGCATGCGTCAAAGCGAGGTGCCTACCGACGCAAAGCGGACCCAGAACGTGCTGGCGGACGAAGAGTATATCGCCCGCGATGTGGAGATCCCGATATCGACCGCACAGCACTTTGAATATGACGTGCCCCAAAGCACCACCGCCGACGGTGCGCTTGATCTGGTGTTTGAGAAGGGTGTGGGCGCGGCTGGGACTGTGGTATCGGAAGTCTGGTTGATGAAGAAATAATACAGAGATTCATAACCGCCTACGGGATTTTGACGGGACGAGAATGGAGTGTGCCACAGGTCGCAGACGCGCCTAGGCGGGCGTCCCGCCTGTGATTGGCCGGCGAAAGCAGCTTGATATGTACAACAGGCACCCCTGATCGCTGAGCGAAAAACACAGCCGAGACGGCTGTGCCACATTCTTTTCGACCCTTTTGCCAGAACGTTGAAAAAGGCGTGAATGGCTACCAGGATTCATACCTATACCCAAGGGAGAGCGAGGCAATGGCAATTTTTTCGAGCGGGTTGATGGCCGTGGCGTTGATGCTGTCGCCGTCGGTGACCTGGAGCAAAGGCGCCGATGTGAGCAAGGCCGTGATTGTCGTTCATGGCGAGTCTCCGGCCTTGGACACGGCGGCGACCGTGCTTCAGGAGGAGGTGGAGAAACGAACCGGTCTGAACTGGAAGCGGGCCGACGAAGCGCCCGATTCCAAGCCCGCGTTTGAGTTGGTGATCGATGCGGCCAGCGCGCCGGGTCCGGAAGGCTTTACCGTCACGACGGACGGAGAAAAAGGCCACGTGCGCGTTGTCGGGGCCGACGCACGCGGCGTGCTCTATGGCGTGGGCTATGTAATCCGAAACTTGGATTGGCGCAAGGGCGAAGT
>JBIJDL010000451.1:0-5309 GCA_044344195.1 Candidatus Hydrogenedentales bacterium | reverse complement strand
GACGTAGTAGAGCGAGAATGTGAAACCAATACACGCAAAGACCAGCAGCCGAAAGGCACGGCGGGTGCGCCGGGCGCCCACATAGTCCCCCCCAACCCCGTAGGGAAGGAGATGACGATTGTTGACGTCCGGACGCTCCCGGCGCACTTCGTCGCTCACCCCTCGCCCCCCATGAGGCGGCGCGCAATAATCTTGCCCTCTTCCACGCCGGGCTGATCGAAGGTATTGACGTTGTAGAGGCGGCCGGCCATGGCGGTCTCAACTTCAAGCATGTACAGTAACTGGCCCACCGTGTGGGCATTGACCTTGGGCAGGATCACCCGGATAGCGGGACGCAGGCTCGCCTTCAGGGCGTCCAGCGTACCGACCAGTTCCGCGGTCATGAGCTTGTTCATGGAGGCACCGCGCAGATAATCCAGATCCTTGATTTCCGTCAAATTTGCCGGAATCTTGAGGGTCTTGTCGAAACGCCCCGCTTCGAGGGTGGTGAAAATCTTGTCGTTGGGGCCTTCGCGGAAAAGCTGCACCTGAGAGTGCTGATCGGTGGCGCCGAGGGCCTTGATGGGCGTCTGGCCCGCGTATACCTCTTCGCCATCAAGGCTGAATTTTTTGCCAAGACTTTCTGCCCAGAGCTGGCGATACCAGTCGGCTACGTCGCGCAGACCGTCCACATAGGGCATCATGACGGACATGACCTTGCCTTTTTCCTTGTCCATCATGTAATGCACAGCGGCGCGCAGATACGCGGGGTTGTCCATCAGGCTACCCACGGAGCATCGCTTGTCCATGGCGTCGCAACCGGCCAGCATCTCGTCGATGTCCAGCCCGATCAGCGCGGCCGGGAGCAGGCCGACGGGCGTGAACACGGAGAAGCGACCACCCACGTTGAGCGGGATATCGAAGCTGTCGAGCCCATAGGCCTTGGCAACGGGGTGAAGGAGGCTCTTGGGGGCGTTGGGCCCCTGGGGGCTGGTGGTGACAATCAGATGATCCTTCACCTTGTCCTTGCCCAGCTTGCTCTCCAGGATATCCAGCACGATCATGAGCTGGGACATGGTCTCCGCCGTGCCACCGGACTTCGAGATCACGTTGTAGAGCGTCTTCTGGGGAGGGCACAGGCGCAGCATGGCGCGGAAGGTCACCGGGTCGATGTTGTCCATGACAAAAAGGCGCGGGAAGCCCTTGCGACCGCGCTTGGTCTGCATATTGTAGTACGGCGGGTTCAGTGCGGTGTTCAGCGCGGTGATACCGAGGGCGGAACCACCGATACCAAGCACAACGAGGTTCTCATAGCCGAATTCCGCGTACTTTTTTGCCGCGGCCTTGACGGTATCAAGGGTTTCTTTGTCCTTGTGCAGGTCGTAGAAACCGTAGGCCTTGTCCTTGCGCTCTTTTTGAAGAATGTTATGGATATCGAGGACGCGGGGCTCGATGGCCTGAAATTCGGCCGGCGTAATGCCGTGTTCCTTGCCCACGGCGGCGGACTTGGCCCGCGTAATATCGATGCGAATATCGGCTTGCATTGCTCAATCCTCGGTTGGTTGTTGGAAGAACTTTTCCATTTCTTGAAAAACGGTATCGCGGTCGCCTTGAATGACGCTCAAGGGCGGCAGGGACTCCAGAAAGATGCGTCCGTAACGCTTGGTCAGGATGCGCTGATCCAGCACGACAACGACGCCCCGATCGCTGCGCCGCCGTATGAGTCGCCCGAAGCCCTGGCGAAATTTGATGACGGCCTGGGGTACGGAGTAGTCCATGAAGGCGTTGCCGGTTCGGGCCTCAATGGCCTCGGACCGGGCCTGCTGGATGGGCTCCGTGGGTACCCGGAAGGGCAGTTTGGGCAGTATAACACACTGCAAGGAATCACCGGCAACGTCCACCCCTTCCCAGAAGCTGTCCGTGCCGAACAACACGCTATTGGCGTCGGCCCGAAAGCGATCCAGTAACTGGGTGCGCCCGGCCTCGCCCTGCTTGAGGGGCGTGATGCCTGCTTTGCGCAGATCGTCCGCGAGCTGCTTGTAGGCATGCTCCAGGGCATAGAACGATGTGAACAGAATGAAGGCATGGCCCTTGGAGATTTCCAGCGCGCGGCGAATACCCGCGACAGAGTCCTCCAAAAAGCGCCGGTCACCCGGATCGACCACATCGTTGAGAAGGCACAGCATGGCCTGCTCTCGATAGTTGAAGGGGGAGTCGAGCAGCGCGGTGGAGACACGATTCTCTTCGACGCGATTGAGTCCGAGGCGCTGGAACAGATAGTCAAACTGGCGGCGCACCGCCAGGGTCGCCGAAGTCATGACTACGGTATCAAGATTGTTGTAGACCCATTCGGCCAGCGGTGGCCCCACTTCGAGGGGACACCGCGCAATGCGGATGGCTTGATCGTGGCGGGCGTCCACTTCGATCCAGCGCACGGTGTTTTCCTGTAGCTCCTCGCTCGTGCATTCCAGCAGGGCGTTTGCGGTGCGTTCGAGACGCCCCGCATAGGCCTGCAACTGGGCCTTCTCCGACACCAGGGGCGCTTCATCGCCCTCTTCCTTGGGCGGGATGCGCATCAGGAGCGTGTGGAGATCTTTCAGGTGCTTCAGGAGCTTCGTGACGGCATCGACTGCGGGCACAACGCGCTCGTTGTGGATCTTGCGCAGCCGCTTATCCAGCAGGATCTCCGCCGTCAAGCGCCACTTTACATCGCGGCCAATCTCGCCGCTGCAGATGGAGGCCAGCTCGCGCAGGGCCAGGAAGGAATCTTCAACCAGATCGCGACTCTCGAACAGAAGCGGCTTCACCTTCTCCTCGATCAGCGCCTGGATCACTTCGAACTTATCGACGGAGAGCTGGGGACATTCCTTTACCAGCATGGCGCGAATCAGGGGGATCAGTCCCCGCTCCTGGCCCCGCTCCATGCGAATAAAGCGTCCGAAAGAAGCCTTGGCGCCGAAGAGCGTTGCGGAGAGCCCAAAGTACTCCGTGGCGGAGTCCTCAATGCTGTGGGCCTCGTCAAAGATCACGCGCTTGTAGTGAGGCAGTACCGCCTGGGCCGTGAAGTCCCCCGCTTCCTTCTTGATCGCGATATCCGAAAAGAGCATGTGGTGGTTTACCACCAGCAGATCGGCCTTGCCCATCTCGCGGCGGGCCTTGCCCACGAAGCAGCGCTTGTTGTCGGGGCAACGGCCCATGCTGCAACTGTCGGATTCGGAGCAGACCTTTTCCCACACTTCGCGCCCCGGCATAAACGGCAGATCCGTACGGCTTCCGTCTTCCGTCTTCTCGGCCCACTCGCTGATAGCCTGAAGCTGGCCCTGGGTCGTCTCGTCGTCGAAGAGCGTCGACTCGGACATCGCCCGTTCCAGCTTGCGAAGGCAGAGATAGTTCCCGCGCCCCTTCACCAGACAGGCCTCTAGCGGCTCGTTGATAGACTTGCGGATCAGCGGGATGTCCTTCTCCATGATCTGTTCCTGGAGATTGATGGTCCGCGTGCTGATGACGATGCGCTCTTTGTTGCGCTTGGCCCAGAGCGCTGCAGGCAACAGATAGGCGAAGGTCTTCCCCACGCCCGTGGGCGCTTCCACCACGGCGATCCCGTTCCGATTGAAGGCGTCCGCCGCGGCCTCCATGAGCTGCACCTGCTGGGGGCGCACCTCGAAACCCGGCAGGGTCTTCCCCATTTCCCCGTTGGGCGCGAATATTTTCCGCAGTTCCTGAGTGGAGAGGAGCGTGACCTGCTTTGGGAGAAAGGGCTCCACCACCACATAGACCCGGGTCACATCGTTGTCCACGATATAGACCCCATGGCCGTGGGCGCTGTACATGGCCGCCAGTTGCACATCCGCCTCGCTCGGCGCGATCTCGCCCGAGGGATGGTTATGGATCACCACATCGCGTACGTCCAGTGACTCGAAAAGCGCGGGAACGGCCGTCTCATGACCACGGGCGCACACCCGCACCGCCGACACGCGTCCCTGACCATCGAAACTTCCCGCGAAGAAGACCTCGCGCCCGCCCGTCTCCGCGATGGCCTCCTGAATCTTCAGGGCGGCCGCCGGGGTAAAGCGTGTGAGTATATTTTCACCGAGGGCGTTGTTCATGGAGCTCCGTTGGGGATGAGGGGCAGGGTCGCGGCAGCGGTACCTTTACGCGCCGCGCCGGGTGGTGTATCCTACCTTGCCGGGACGTTCTGAACCAAGTTCAGGCCCCTGCCGACAGCGATACGCCCCCATCCGGGGAGAAACGGAAGACAACGCCATGCGCGTCTGGACTTGTGGAATCCTCGCCCTTTTCCTCCTCGGAATGCTCCCGACCTGGAGCCAGGGACTGCCCGAAAACGGTTGGGTCACTCTCACCTATGACGATACAAAGGCACCGGCGGACAATCCCCTGAAGGGGTTCCTGCCCTTTTCGGGCGAATACGATACGTTCCCCCACAGCATGGAATTCGACTATGTGGGATTTGCCACACTCATGAGCGGCCCGAGTACGTTCACCTTCAATACCGGGCTGGAGCCCCTGCTCAACGAAATCGCGGGTCGGGGACACCAGGCGATCCTCCGGGTCTACCTGGACTATCCCGACGACTCCACGTCCATCCCGCAATTCCTCCTGGACGACGGTCTCGATACCACCGCCTACAACGGGAGCAGCGGCGCGGGCACAAGTCCGGACTACGACGACGAGAATCTGGTGCAGGCGCTGGAGGCGTTTATCGCGGCCTTTGGCGCACGCTACGACGGCGACCCGCGCATCGGATTTATACAGCTTGGCCTGCTGGGTCACTGGGGCGAATGGCACACCTATCCCGAGGAGGAGCTCTTCCCCGGCGTGCAGACACAAAACCGAATCCTGACCGCCTACGACAACGCCTTCAGCGAAACTCAGCTACTGATTTCTCAGGATGTCATGAGCCATGAACCTATGGCGACCGTTGGAACTCGGCAGATTGGATTCCACGACGATGATTTTGCCAATTCGACCTTGCCGACGGAGGATTTCCACTTCTGGAGCCGAATGCTCGCGAACGATTTCGACTTGCGCTGGCAAACCCTTCCCAATGGCGGCGAAGTGCAGCCGGACTATCAGCAGGTGGTCTTCGATCAGCCCACCGGGGCGCCTGAGGACTTCGCAACAGCAGTCTCGACCACACACGTGTCCTGGCTGCTCTACCATCAGGCCTTTGAAGGCGAAAACGGCGGCAGCAATGGCTGGAGCAATGCCAAGGTTGCGCGGGCCATCGCCGGGGCGAAATTGACGGGTTACGAACTCTATGTCAGCCAGACGAACCTGCCGGATACGCCTGTGGACGGCACCCTGGCACT
>JBIJDL010000477.1:0-5015 GCA_044344195.1 Candidatus Hydrogenedentales bacterium | reverse complement strand
CCGCCAGCAGCAGAAACGCTCCTCCTGGGACAATATCCTCCGGGGCGGCGTGGCCCCCGCGCGGGATGACAAGTGGTCCACGTGGGACGATGAGGAATCAACGGAAGAAGCTGGACTCCACGACCGAAACGCGGCCCTCGTGGATGCCCTTAAAGCGCTGGCGCTGAAGGAACGGGCTGCCGTCCTACTGGCCTGTGTCGTGGGAATGCGCCCGGCCACCCTGGGCGAAAGTCTGAATCTCTCCCGACGCCGTGCGGAGCGTGTACTGCTGGAGGCCTACGACCGGGTATCCCTGAGCACGAAAGAGCCCGCGGCCGCGACCGTGCCTGCGCCGAAAGGCCTGCGCGACAATATCCGGCGCCAACAGCTCCATATGCTTTCCCCCGGTCGCGAGCGAAAGCTCGCTGCCGCCATCAACGTCGTTGAAGGGGGAGCGGCCCTGGCCGCCTCGGAAGAGGCCACCCTGAAGATTGTCCGGGGGCTCCCCGAGGTCCATCCGCCTGAAAACCTCGTAGCACAAACGGAAGATCACCTCCGCGCCGGTCACGAGGCCCAGGAGGAGCGCATCGCCACGTGGGGCTTCCGCTTCATGCAGGTTACCGTGCCGGTCTTTATCATCGCCATCATCGCCATCATCCTGCTGCCCACTATTTCCCGCTCTCTGGAAGCGGCGCGGCAGGCGGCGGGCGCGGAAAATCTCGAGACCATCGGCAAGGCGCTACTGGAATACAGCGCCCAGTCCGAAGGCAACCGGCTACCTCCCATGGTCACCGATGTGCCGGGTGCCTGGGTGCCCGATCTGCGCCAGCTCTACCCGCGCTATATCAAAGATCCCACCCTGCTGGTGCGACCAAGCCTCAACGACCCCGAGCTCGTGAGGGCCATGAAAAGCGCCCTCGAAGCGAGTCCGCCGGACTTCGCCACGGCCCACGCTCTGATGGCCCGGTCCTACGTCTACACCGGCTACGTGCTGCTCGATGAGGCGGCCCTCGCGGCCTTCAAGTCCGCGCTGGAAAGTCCGACGCCACCCGATATCCAGTCCGATATCGATACGGCCGACAAGATGCTCCGGCGCTTGAAAAAGGACGTGGAGTACTTCTTCGTCTCCAACCGCAGCGATCCACTGGCGGCCGCCAACACCCGCGCGGCCATCCCCATCATGTTCGAGCGGGTCACCGCCAGCGTGTTCGGCCGCGATCCGGACGGCGCCAATGTCCTCTATCTCGATGGCCACGTGGATCCCGTTCGCTTCGGCTCGGCGTTTCCCGTGACCCCGGGCGTGCAGGAACTTCTCAGCGGGAACTGAGGGGAGGGGGCTCTGACGTTCTAGAAAGAGGGTCGAAAAGAATGTGGCATCCGCCTGCGGCGGATCTCGGCTGTGCTTTTTACTGCGCGATCAAAAAGTGACCTTTGCGTGCGTTGGATCGCTTTCGCTTGCCAATCACAGGCGGGACGCCTGTGCCACATTCCTTTCCGCGGTCCCCCGTCTACGGCTTCTTCAATCCGGCCAGCAGCCTGTCGACATTTGTCTCGTAGATCTTCTTCAGAATCTCAGGCGACAGGCCCAGTCCGCGAAACTCGCCGTAGATGTTCTTTCCGCCGGCGTAGGCGTACTTGGAGCCCTGGGCGGCCATCCAGAAGGTGTAGCTCTCCTTCTCATGGAGATCGCGGCAGGCCCGGATCACCGAAGTGATCCACGCCTGGGTTTTCTCCGAGTTGCCCGTCACCACCATGTCGGTGCCCCAGATGATCCGATCCTGATTCTTCCGGTAGAACTCCTTGAAGATCTCCGGATTGTCGCTTACCTTCTCCAGGCCGCCCACCAGGATTTCTCGCGTGCCGAAACTGGTGTCCACATATAGATTGGGATACTTCGCCAGCATCTCCTCCATTTGTTTGATCACCTTGCCCTCCGGCTTCCAGAAGCCCACCCCAAAGTGAGGCAGCAGCACGTACATCTTCGGATGCTTCTCCATCACCCGCTCGAATTCATCCCCGTATTTCTCCATGTTGATATGCCAGACAATGGGCAGCCCATACTCCTCGCAGAAGGCATAGATCGGCATCATCTCGTCGGCATCCAGCTTACGGTCATAGAAATTGCTGTGGCCCGTGTAGAGCTTCAGCCCCTGGGCGCCTTCCGCCATATAGCCCTTCAGCAGCTCGATCTTCGCGGGATCATCCGGGTGAAGCGTTACAAAGGGAATGATCATGCCCGGATGCTGCTTCGCCGCCGTGAGAATCTCCTTCGAGCTCCAGTCGTTTAACTTGTCCTTCGCACCCTTACCCGCAAAGGTAAACTCCGAACTGGCCACGAAAAGCGTGCGCGTAACGCCGAGCGTCTCCGCCGCCGCCAGATACTTGTCCAGATGATCCAGCTTATAGAGATGATCGTGGCCGTTGGTAATGCGGTAGGTGTTCTCCAGTGGCTTCTGGGGTGTCGAGCTCGCGGGGTTCGCCACAACCGCAGCCGGAATAGGGACCGATCCGCCGGATCCCGCGAGCTTCTGACGAAAATGGAGCCAGGTCACCAGATTGGAGGCGACCAGCAGAATAACCAGCAGACTGGACACAAGCTGGAGGTAGTTCACTGGGGGCCGCGCCAGGGAGGGCTCGTTCTCTGAAGTATGGGGCGTAGTGTTATCCATGTTTCGTTCCGCGCTCTCTGCGATGTGTTGGTAAGGTGACAGCCCGATAATACGCGAAGTTTGCCCCGCGCGCCAAGTGCGGGGCAATTTGCCCGTTGCAAAAAGGACTTGCAATAATCGGAAAGATCCCGGATGATGGTTTGCTGGTTGAGGCGAACCCCGCTGATGTGAATTTTTCGTTAAAATAGCACTTTGCGATCCATTCATGTTAAACCTATAATGCCGAAGGTCTCAGGGAACCAAACGGAGGAGGAACCCCCCTTATGAATGCGCGCAGAAACAGCGCTACACTTGGTGAGAATCTGGTCAAACAGGAGCTCATCACCCGCGATGAGCTCATTAAGGCGAAGGAGAAGGAAGCCAGTACCGGCACCCCCTGGTACAAGCAACTGATCCAGGCCCGAAAAGTGTCCTTCAACGCCGTTGAAGACATGCTCCGCTATGAGTTTCACTCAAAGGCCGTCCACACGGTACAGCAGAGCATGGGCGATACCTTGGTCGGCATGGGAGTTTTGACCCAGGATAAGCTGGAAGAGGCCCTGACGCTCCAGAAACGCAAGGGACGACTCCTGGGCAATATTCTGATCGAACATGGTTATGCGACGCGGGAGGACGTTGCCCGTGCCTTCAGTTTTCAGCACGAGTTGCCCTATGCCGAGCTTGATAGAACCCCCAGCGACGCTGGTGCCCTGGCGTTGATTCCAGAGAGCGTGGCCCGCAAGAATGAAATCATCCCCATAAGCCTTCGGGGAGACCGGCTCGATGTGCTGATTACCAGTCCCCAGGCTCTGGACAGGCTGGAAGCCGCTGGTATTATTCTGGGCAAGCGTATCCACGTCAGTATTACCGCCTGCGACGATATCAAGACTGAACTCGCCCGGCGTTATGGGACCTTGAAGGAAAACGATGCCAGTGCCGCCACACCACCCGTCCGCGCGCCTCGGCACCTGGCAAAGCAACTTGATAAAGAAGTATCCGTAGAATCCGTCCATCCATCTATAAATAAATCGGTTATGGAGAATGATACTGTGAGCGTCAACGAGGAAGTCGAAGTAGAGCGGGAGTCCGCGCGTTTTGAAGCCATTGCCCGGGCGGCGTCGGGCAGCTCGGTGATCCAAATGGTCACCACCATCATCGAAGGGGCCGTGAACTCCGGCGCCACCGATATTCACCTGGATCCCCAGGAACCCGAGATGCGAGTACGTTACCGTATTGACGGCGTGCTCCACGATATCATGAGCATTCCCGAAGAGCTCGAAAACGCCGTGATTTCACGCATTAAAATCATTGCCGAACTCGACATTACCGATACGCGCCATCCCCAGGACGGCCACATCAGCCTGGAAGTCGGCGAGCGCGAGTTCGACGTGCGCGTCGCAACGCTGCCCACCTTCCTCGGCGAGCGAATTGTGCTCCGCCTTCTGGATCAGTCTTCAATACTCTCCGGTATTCGAGATCTGGGCCTGGAAGCCGACGATGAAGAAAGCCTGACCCGCATTATTGAGCAGCCCTACGGCATGATCCTGGTCACGGGCCCCACGGGCAGTGGCAAGACCACCACCCTCTATGCCGCCCTGAACCAGAAAAATGTCATGACGGACAGTATCGTGACCATCGAAGATCCGGTTGAGTACCAGCTTTCCGGTATCAATCAGGTACAAATCGACACCGATATTGACGTCACCTTCGCCAATACGCTCCGCGCGGCTCTGCGCCAGGATATCGACGTGTTGCTGGTAGGCGAAATTCGCGACTCTGAAACGGCCCGCATTGCTATTCGCGCCGCCATGACCGGTCACCTGGTCTTCAGCACGCTTCACACCAACGACGCGCCGGAGGCCATTGCTACCCTGCGCAACATGGAAGTCCCGGCCTACCTCATTTCCAGCGCCCTGACCGCCGTAATCGGCCAGCGACTTGTCCGGACCATCTGCCGGGAGTGCATTACCGACTTCAAACCCGCGCCCACGTTGCTTAAATCCCTTGGATTACCTGCAACGACCAAGAAACTCTATCGGGGCAGCGGCTGCGATGCCTGCTACCACACAGGCAATCATGGTCGGACCGGTATTTTCGAAGTGCTGGAGATTACCGAGCCCATCCGCAAGTTGATTTACGAAGAAGCAAGCGCCGAAGTTGTCATGAAAGCTGCAAAACTGACCACCATGGCCATGCGATGCCGGCAAAAAGTGACCGATGGTGTCGTGAATCCCGAAGAGTTCCTGCGCGTGATCCGCACCTGAGGTCGGTGATGGTCGCACCGAAAAGGGAAAATTCAATTAAAGATAGACAGGCTCTGAATGCCTGTGGAAAACATGTGGATAACCTTCGACATCATCAAATATCTGGTATTTGACGTGCGGCGGT
>JBIJDL010000450.1:0-5320 GCA_044344195.1 Candidatus Hydrogenedentales bacterium | reverse complement strand
ACATCACGGTCCATGGAAGTGTGCAGGGGGGATGGGTATTCTCCAGAAAAGGAAACATTCAGGCGGGTCGTATACTCGCGGGCTCCGTTCTAATCGCGCCCCAGGGCGGCATAACCACGGGCGGGACGGAAAGTCCGCGCCTCATCTACTGTGGCTTGGACTATGCCACGGACCAGAGCGTCCGGTCGGGTACTTACTTCACACGGGATTTTAGATCGGGCGAGGGAATCCGTAATGCCCGCATCCATGTGAGAGGTACACTCACGGCTCCGAGTATCGAGCAGGACCCGAACGACGACGCGCCGGGTATCCAGTTTCGCATTGTACAAACCTGTCACGATTACGGCCGCCCTGTGGAAGAGAGTGTCGCCGGAGCACTGCGCAACTTTGCCCGGCTCCACTACCGTAGACGCATCGCCGCCGCCCTGCTGGTCTATCTTGAGCGGGAGCTCCTCGCCCTGCAGCGCCTCCGAATTTTCGCGGTGCAGTCGGGTGCCGCAGACGCCACGGCCGTGGCTCCCATCCGCGCAGCCCAGGGAGAGTTGGCCCTGCTGGGCGTGCTCCTGGAGACCGGGGAGGGCCTGAAGGAAATCATGGTCCTCGGCGAGAATACGGGCCAAGGCATGGAGAGCGCCCTGTTAAGCGTGGGCATCGAAGAATCCACGGCCTGTCTCGGCACGCTCGCGCGCGAAATTAAGACGATGTGCCGGGGCTACGTTCGCGATAAGGAGGCGCTGGAAGCCCCGTGTCGGCACATCGCAAGCTTCGCCAAAAAGCTTAAAGATTCCCTGCGGCTTGGCCAGGGGCCGGACAAATTGATTTATGATTTTGACTTCCGAATGGACGAGTGGCGCGCCCAGATGGCCCAGGCGGCGGCGGCTCTCGCCGTCCACGAGGAGACCATGGCCAAGCTGATGGGGCCCAACGTCTGGCAAGTGGAAGACACGGATCGTCTCGGAGCCCTCGTCGCCCGGATGGTACAGAATGCCGAGGAAAGCGGAAAAGTGCCCCGCCTGCTCAGTGCCCGGGAAATGGGTGCCCTCCGCGAGCATGCGGAGCAGCATATGGGAAACCGGAGAGCCTGGCGGGAGAACGTGGCGACGCTGGACCAGGAATTTACCCAGAGTTTGAAGGCGCTGGAACAGAGCATTGCATTGGCCATCGCCGAAGGAGGCGAACAGGAGATTCGCGCCGGGCACTTCGGGCCGGGCGTGAGAATTCAGACCCTTGCTAGTATCAAGAAGATCAGCGGCTCAAGCGGAGCGATGGTTCTCGTGACCGGCGGCCCGGCGGGATCGCCCGAGGTGGTGCGAATGCGCAACCTGCGTCTCTTTCCAGAGGGGGGCGGAGCACAACGACCGCCCGGGTCTTAGAGCATCGATTCCACCGGCTGGCGTGGCAGCATCCAGGTAAAGCTCATGGGTTCGCCTTCCTGTTCGGACTTTCGTGGCGTGCGGGCCTGCATCCGCTGGAGCAGGGTCCGGTAGCGTTCCGGCAGTCCGCACAGATAGTCCTGAGCTTTCTCCGCAGCCGGAGACAGGCCCGTCAGATGCTGGATGTCCCAGTCCGCCAGAAGATTCTCGACTATCTCCACATAGTCCCAACCCGTGTAGACCCCAGTCCGGCCCGCAACCTGCTCAAACTTCTTGAAGGTGTCGCCGATCTGGCCGCCGCGCTCGCGCATGTACATCGCGGGCATCGTGATCTTCTTCTTCATCATGTCCTGGAACGCCAGAATAGCCTCGTTGGTATCCACTTCCATGATCTTCGATATGAAGTACTTGTAGGCGCGCGCGTGGCGCTGCTCGTCCCCGGCGATCTTGGCGGATAACTCGTAGAGCTTCTCCGCGCCGACGGACCGTGCAATTTTACCCACATTGAGGTGGGAAATTCGGGTCGCAATCTCCTGGAAGGAGGTGTAGATGAAGGTGCGGTAGGGATCGTTTTCATTCTGCGTATCGCCGCCATCCGAGATCAGGTGCTGGATCGACACTTCAATTTCGCGCATGTTGACCCGGCCCGAAAGATAAAGCCAACGGTTCAGCAGGTCGCCGTGGCGGTTTTCCTCTCCGCACCACGCCCGATTCCAGGCACCCCAGGCCGTACTCGGCTCGCCCGAGACTCCCACGCCTTCCAGCGTGCTGATCCACGACGCATAGCTGGGCAACGCCTCCTCCGTAATCATATCGCCCACGAGGATCACCATGGCGTCGTCAGGAAGCCGACTGGCCTCCTCCCGAAGCTCGCGCACCGCATCGAACCCGGCCTCGGTGCTGAGATCGGGCGTGTAATCGCTGGGTTGCCAGTTAATCTCAGCACCACGGAGGAAGACGGGGAGTTTGTCGGCGACAAAGCGCTCGACATGTTTCATGACTTCAAGACGGGAGGGAACCATAGTGTTGAAACCCTGTGAGTTTCGCCGGAACGGCTGGCCGTTAAGATAGACCCAAAACTGTTAGGTGTCTAATTATATGTGGCGCTCCAGGAAAGATCAAGCATGCTTTGCGTTCGCGGCAATAGAACCGGACGCTGCAATCGCCTGCAGGCCCAGAGTTTGCGTTTTTACCCCCTGAACCGATACCATAGGGCGGTCCTCACGGAGGAATTGGCAAACGAGCCGTACCCCGTAATACTTGGGTGCAGGGGCGTTCTGGTTGCTGACGGGGGGATGTTCCATCGGATAACAGGCAATTTGCCACCCGGTGACCCAGTATTACGGATCCGCCGTGGCGTGGCCGCGAGTTCGGGATGACCGTTCAATTGGAGGGGAGAGCGAGGGTGGGCTCATGAAGAACAGAGTATTCACGACAGGCGAAGTCGCCGCGATCTGCGGCGTATCCGCAGACACGGTCTCCCGCTGGTTCGATCTTGGTCAGATCGAAGGGTATCGTCTTGGACCGGGCGGTGATCGCCGTATCCCATACGAAAACCTGCGGAAGTTCATGCTCAGCCACGGCATCCCGCTGGAGCGCCTCGAAGAAGGCGAGCGCCGTGTCCTCGTGGTTGACGACGATCCCTACTACCTCGACATCATCCCCTCCGTGCTTGCCCGTGGGGAAGAGTACCTCGTGCTGACCGCATCGACCGGCTTCGACGCCGGCGCCATCGTGGTGGAGCACAATCCCCAACTCGTGATACTCGATATCCACCTGTCCGACATGGATGGCCGCATGGTGTGCGAGCGCGTGAAATCCCGCATGGAGACGCGCAACACGCGGATCCTCGGGATTTCCGGTTTCATCGAGGAAGAAGAAATCCAGGAGCTGGTCACCTTTGGATTCGACGACTTCCTGAAGAAGCCCTTCCATATTGACGAACTCGCCCTGCGGGTGGAGCAACTCTTCGCACTGCCCCACACCAAGATCAATCGCCCCCGGGCGCTCTAAAAAGTTTGAAGGATGAAGTCTGAAGGATGAAATGTTTTTAGACTTGAAGGTTGACCTGGAAGCGCAACGCAGATTCATCATTCAACCTTCTACTCCGCCTTGGCATTCCGCGCCATCAACGTTTCGATTGCCTCGCGCGCAGGCAGGTCTTCAAATAACACCTGATGGACCGCGTCGGTCAAAGGCATTTCAACTCTCATTTTGAGCGCCAGGGCGTGGGCCGAACGGGTCGTCCGCACGCCTTCCGCCACCATGGGGCTGCTGTCCAGAATTTCCTGCAGCTTCTTGCCTTGGGCAATCGCCTCGCCCACGGCCCGGTTTCGAGAATGCCGGCTCGTGCAGGTCGTGATCAGATCGCCCATGCCGCTGAGTCCCGCAAAAGTCAGGGGATTGGCACCGCAGGCCACTCCCAGGCGGGCCATCTCGGCGAGACCGCGGGTGATCAGGGCTGATTTGGCATTGTCGCCCAGACCCAGACCATCGCACACGCCCGCCGCAATAGCGACGACGTTTTTCAAGGAGCCGCCAAGTTCCACCCCGATGATGTCCGCGCTGGTGTATACCCGAAAATTGGAACAGAAAAATGCTTCCTGGACCTTCTTGCACGCCGCTCCGTCTGCGCTGGCCGCCACCAGGGAGGCTGGAAGTCCCCGCCCAACTTCCTCGGCGTGGCTGGGGCCGGAAAGTGCCACCACGGGGCTTCCCGGGGCCAGCGCGGTGATGATCTCGCTCATTCGGAGCAGGGTGTCATTCTCGATACCTTTGGCCACACTGACGCGCACCGGGTTATTGTCAAAGACAAACTGGGGAACGACCGGGCGCATGGCGTGGGACGGAACCGCGTAGACGACCATATCCGCAGCCGCATTCACATCCGGGGCAATGATGACCTCGGTGGGCAGGAGGACACCGGGGAGAAACTTCTTGCTTTCCCTCGTTTCCCGCAATGCATCGGGATCGTCCTCGGGACGGCACCACAGGCGGACATTCTGATTGTTCAAAGCGAGCACGCGGGTCAGGGCGAGGCCCCAACTTCCGCCACCGATGACTTGAATTTGCATGGTCGTGAATCGATCCCTGGCTTGGCCTGCTGCACGGCGTCATGAAAGGTTCGCGTACCCTAGCAAAGGCCTGACGAACGGATCAAACGGGCCGACCCCATTGCGCGTAAAAATAAAGCGCCCGCCGAGGGGGGCACCTCGACGGGCTGCGGCAGGTAGGCTCTTTTTGGCAGGGGGCTTGCCAAATTGAGGGAGCTGCTGACTCCGAAGAGTCATTCAACTGTACGAGCCTACGTCCATAGTATGCCTTATTCGGGGGGGTAATGTAAAGCGAAAATTACAATAATTTTGAATTTCTGTATCTGATTGAATTTATTGGGTTTATTATCGTTGCTCGTCCCACTTTGGGGCCTTCAAGCTCTCCGTGAGCGAAGGAGCTGCTGCAAAATTGCACCTGAAACTCCGCAGGAACCATGGTATACTAACGCGCTACGAAGCCTTGGTGTTCTGGAGGTCTTGGTTACGGTGGTCGGAAGTGGCCTGAAAAGGAAGCGCCCGCCGAGGGGGGCACCTCGGCGGGCTGCGGCAGGTAGGCTCATTTTTGGCAGGGGGCTTGCCAAAGTGAGGGAGCTGTTGACTCCGAAGAGCCATTCAACTGTACGAGCCTACAATCGAAAGTATAGTCAAAAAATATGTAGAAAGTATGACTAAAAAAGTCCGATTTTATAAAGAATTCCGATTTTGATACACAATTTCGTCAATCGGGTGCTGTCAGAAACATGCAATACAATAATACCTATTGTTTTACGCCAAAATGGTGTATGCTCAGGTGCAAGGTGTGCAACCTTTGGGAGAGAAACTGGATGGCACGAATCATAGTCATCGATGACCACTATGCAATGCGGCAGACAATCCGCGAAGTTCTGGAGGATC
>JBIJDL010000449.1:0-5323 GCA_044344195.1 Candidatus Hydrogenedentales bacterium | reverse complement strand
CTGGATGCTCACATAGCCCGGGAGCGGGCGGACGACAGCCCCGAAAGCCCTGAATACAACGTTCACTCCCTGACCAACGACGAGGTCATGTATGTGGTCAAGCATGTAGTTCCCCTTGACCCAAACCGTGAAGCCTGGGGCTTCGATCTCGCCTCCGAACCGCGCCGCCACGAAGCGGTAGAGCGTGCCATCCTCACCGGCGAGCCCGCCATGACCGCGCGGTTGAACCTGGTCCAGGACAACGAGGATCGGGCTGGTTTTATCTTAATGGTGCCGATCTACCACCGCGGCGCGGACGCGGCTACGCCAGAGGAGCGGGAGAGGTCTCTGCTGGGACTGGTCGATGCCCCTATCATCATTGAAGGCGCTCTCGAGAGTATCGGCGAACAGACGGAGAACCTGCTTCGTTTCGATATTTTCGAAGCTTCCACTGACGGGCCCCCCGAAGTCCTCTTCGATTATGACAATCACCGCAATCTCATAACGAAATTGGAAGCGAGTCCTCGGGATGAGGGCGGCCGCTTCAAGATCACGGAGGACTTGAGAATCGGCGGGCGTACTTGGACCATCGCTATGGCATCCACGGGAAAGTTCGACGCGACCATCGCCGATTCCACACCCGTGCTCATTGGCGTCGGGGGCTTTATTCTAAGTTTCCTGCTTGCGGCGGTGGTGTGGTCGCTCGGGCACGGTCGAGAGCATGCGCTCCGACTGGCCACGGCCATGACACGGGATCTGGCCGAGGCAAAGGCGCGCGCCGACGCGGCCAACCAGTCCAAGACTGAGTTTCTGGCCAACATGAGCCATGAGATCCGCACGCCGCTCACGTCCATCCTGGGCTATACCAATCTGCTCCGCGAAGAGGGCGACATCAGCAAGGCGCCCCCGGAGCGTGTAAACGCACTCAACACCATTCAGTCCGCCGGCGAGCATCTTCTCACCGTGATCAACGATATTCTCGACCTCTCGAAGATCGAGGCTGGAAAGATCACCGTGGAAAAAGTCGAGACTCCGCTGGTCCAGCTTCTGGCGGGTATCGAAGGCCTGATGCGCCCCAGAGCCGCCGCCAAGGGGGTTTCACTCCATACCGAATTCTGCACGCCGGTGCCGGACTGCATCATCAGCGATCCAACGCGGCTGCGCCAGATTCTCATGAATCTGATAGGAAACGCGGCCAAATTTACCACCAAAGGCGCGATCGACGTCCGGGTATATGTCAACACAACCGACACCGGCGGTCGACTGCGCTTTGAAATCAAAGATACGGGCCCCGGCATGACGCCCGCCCAGACCAGGGCGCTTTTTACGCCCTTCACACAGGCCGATACCTCCGTTACACGCCGCCACGGCGGCACCGGGCTTGGGCTCAGCATCAGCCGCCGCCTGGCGGAAATCATGGGCGGCGACGTGAAGCTGGAATCCTCCGAGCCAGGTGTAGGCTCCCTTTTTTCGTTGGAGCTGCCCTTTGTCGAAGCGCCCGGCGCACGCCTGGTCCACGAGTCGTGTGTCACCCGCACTGCGCAGGTGGATGGCGATGATCGGGCCGAATCGACCCTTCCCGCCGTGCCCTTGTCCGTCGAAGGGCGATTTCTGCTGGCGGAAGACAATGCCGTGAACCAGCGGCTGATCCTTTTCCATCTTAAGAAAGCCGGTGCGCAGGTAGACTTGACGGAGAATGGCCGCGAGGCGCTTGAAATGATTCTTGCCGCCGATGCCGCCGGTAAGTCCTATCACCTGCTCCTCACGGATATGCAGATGCCCGAGATGGACGGCTACACCCTGGCGCGCACCCTGCGCGATCGCGCAAACGATATTCCCATCATCGCCCTGACGGCCCACGCCATGGCCGAGGATCGACAGAAATGCATCGATGCCGGGTGCAATGACTACGTAACCAAACCGATTGACCGCGTAACGCTGATAGAAACGTGCCGCCGTTGGGTTTATGCCAACGGCGCTTGACAGGAGATCAAACCATCATGAGAAAGATATTTCTGACGGCAGTGTGCGCACTGGTCGCCACGGCATCGAGCGCCCACGCGGAGACCTGGCGGGTCTATGTGGGCACCTACACGAGTGGCGACAGCAAGGGCATCTATCAGGTCGACTTTGACAGCGATACCGGCGAAGCGGCCTTGAAGGGACTCGCGGTAGAGACGAAGAACCCGTCCTACCTGGCCCTCCACCCGAGCGCACCCGTGCTCTATGCCTGCTCCGAACTCGAAGATGGCGCGGGCGTAGCGGCCTTCTCCATAGACGAAGCGAGTGGCGCGCTTACCCTGATGAACGGACAGCCCGCGGGCGGCAGTGCCTGTCATGTGGCCGTAAGTGGCGACGGAAAATATGCCGCCGTAGCCAACTACGGCGCGGGAAGTTGTTCGATTTATCCCATCGAAGCCGGGGGCGCGCTCGGTGCCGCCATAGGCAATTTTCAGCACACGGGCGGAAGTGTCCACCCCAAGCGCCAGACCGCGCCCCACGCGCACTCGGCCAACTTCGATTCTAGTGGTCGCTTTGTTATCGTGCCCGATCTCGGTATCGACAAACTCATGATCTACAAGGTAAATGGGGGAGAGGCCGTGCCCAACGATCCCCCCTTCGCCACCGTCGAGCCCGGCGGCGGCCCGCGCCACTTCGACTTTCACCCCACGAAGCCCTGGGCCTACGTGGTCAATGAACTGGGCAACACAGTAACGGCATTCACGTGGGACGCTAAGAAAGGCGTGCTGGAAACGATCGCCTCGGCGGGCACCCTGCCCGAAGATTTCACGGGCGAAAACACCACGGCCCACATAGAGGTTCACCCCTCCGGCAAATTCCTCTACGCTTCCAACCGCGGACACGACAGCATCGCCGTCTTCGCCATCGACCAGAGCACCGGGATGATCACGGCCAAAGGCCAGACCAAGACCGGCGGCAAAACGCCCCGCAACTTCACCCAGGATCCTTCGGGCAAATTCCTCCTCGCCGCCAACCAGAACAGCAACGACATCTTCGTCTTCAGCATCGATCAGGAAACCGGTGCCCTCACACCAACGGGTGCCAGAATCGAAGTGCCCGCGCCCGTGTGCCTGGTATTTGCGATGCCTTAGAGATCTCAGATTACGAAGGTGACCTCGCCTATCTCGAAGTAGACCGAATGTGGCTTAACCTTCCAGGTTGAGGCAACGGGTCCTTGCAGCGTCGCAGGCGCTGTAGGCTTGTAAAATAACCCCTTATCCGTTTACCTTACGAATCTCAAGTGTCTCGTTCAACCTTGGTCGATCTCTGTCTCAACCTGGAAGGTTAAGCCACCTTCGGACTGCTTTTGGGAACAGAGTGACAAAATGAAATCAGACAACCACCTTTCTAGACTGCTCAGGTAAGGAGGCACGAATCCATGGAAAGTCAGTCTGAGCATCCAGAGAACAAAGAAGATGCCCATTCACACTTCCTGCAGCGCGATTCGCCCGTTCAGAAAGATCGCCGCAATCTCCCACACTGGCGGCTATCTGGAGTATTCAACTACATCACTTGGCGGCTCTATGATTCGCTCCCGCAAGAAAAGCTCAACGTCTGGCGTACCGAAAAACATGCCTGGCTGATGAAACACCCAAAACCCTGGGACGCACGCACCACGTCCGCCTATCGAGACTTGTTTCCAAAGCGACTGGACAAGTGGTTGGACGCGGGCCACGGGGAGTGTTATCTGCGCAGTCCCGAGTGCGGCCAGATCGTCGCGAACGCCTTTCACTACTTCGACGGCGACCGCTACGATCTGGCGTCTTATGTCGTCATGCCTAACCACGTACATGCCCTCTTTCTTCTTCGCGACGGCATAGAACTGAGGCGCGTGACGGAATCCATCAAGAGCTACACCGCCAACGAAATCAACAAGGTGCTCAATCGTCGCGGTACCCTATGGCAGCACGAAGGCTTTGACCATCTCCTACGCGGCGTGCCGCAGCTCGAAGGCTGTCTGGCCTACATTCGCCGGAATCCTGAAGATGCCTATCTCAATCAAGGAGAATTTATCGTCTACGAAGCACCTGGCTTCCGCGACTTTGACACGTGGATTTGAGCGTCGAGCCAGACTCCATGCGCGATCAAAGTTCGCCGACGGTGGCTTAACCTTCCAGGTTGAGACAAAAGGCTCAAGGAACGCTGTAGTAACCGTAAGTGTCCAGAAATACCCAGGGTCCGGTCACGCCGTGAATGTCGAGGGCCAACTTCAGCCTTGGTCGTGCAATGTCTCAACCTGGAAGGTTAAGCCACCGTCGGCACGCTTTCATAACACTGTGGCGCTTCACGAATTTGCAGGCAAGTTGGGGTCGAGAACGTCGTGTTGGCCGAAGCTCGCGAAAGTGTTACTTTTCCTCATCCACCGGCGGCACGTCCGTAAACTGCGGTCCATTCCGAAAACTCAAAGGCGCCACGCTGAAAATCCAGTCGCCGTTGTTCCAGTCGCTGCCCTCCTTCTTCTTCGGGTCGCGCGGGATGCCGCCGTCGTCCTTGCGATTCTGCGCCCAGGTGTAGAGCGCGTAGCCGCCGTCCTCTCGGATGCGATACGACACGGGGCCCTGGTCGTCGCGGAAGGGATCAACGGGAATGGCGTCGAGGAAAGTCGGCACGAGCGCATCCAGCGTCGCGGGCAGGGCCCCGTTGGCAAGGCGATAGCGCTCCACGGCGCAGGCCGTGGCGGCGATGGCATGCATCACGCGACAGCGGAATTCCGCTTCGCGGGAACGATCCAGCCCGGGGAGGAGGATTTTCGGGAGCACGAACTGGGGATTTGTAGATTCCTCGATTTCCTGCAGGAAGGGGGTGGACGCGTTTTGCGAGTTTTTCTCCATCTCCGCGAAACACCGCACCAGGACCATGCGGGAGAAGAAAAGTAGCGATTGGTGGCGCGTCAATATCCCAACATTTATGCCATTTTCCATGACGAAATCACCGATCGGAAGCTGGGACGAAAATACCCGCTCTCCAATCAGGCCCTGGGCGATCATGCTGTGCTCGCTGAGCGGTGGCAGCACCGTCGAAAGGTAGTCTTGTATTTCCACCAACTGTGCATCGGTGAATTCCGTGCGATTGAGGGCCTGCTCCACGGCGCTGGTCATGATGCCATGCAACGCGATGCGGACAAGCTGGGAAATCAGGATGGGCTCTTCCCGCAACGACTCCGCGAGGGGACCCATGGCCTTTATCGTCTGCAGCGCATCCGCGGGGCGGTCCTCCATGGCCGCCATCCAGACTTCAAAGTTCTGCGCGCGAGCAAGCGTGCGCAACGCCGCCAGATGAGGCAAACTCACCGAGGCACCGGAGCCCAGGTCGATGGCGTAGC
>JBIJDL010000448.1:0-5326 GCA_044344195.1 Candidatus Hydrogenedentales bacterium | reverse complement strand
CCACGAGCAAAGCGCCCGACGCATGGCATTTCGACGCGAGATCCGTGAAGTCCGCGACCGTGCCGAGGAAGCTGGGATTCTGCACAATGACGCAGGCGGCCCCCGTCGGATCGTCGCCCGTGACGATTTCCAGTTCCAGGTTCGCGGCGTGGGTTTCCAGCATCTTCCGATAGACCGGGTTCAGCGAGGTGTGGACCACGATCTTGTTTTTCCGGGCGATGCGGACCGACATCGTCGCTGCTTCAAAGACCGCCGTGCCGCCGTCGTACAACGACGCGTTGGCGAATTCCATGCCCGTCAGGCGGCACATGGCCGACTGGTACTCATAGATGCTCTGGAGCGTGCCCTGAGAAGTCTCGGGCTGGTAGGGCGTGTAGGCCGTGTAAAATTCGCTACGGCCCGAGAGGGCGTCCACCGCCGCTGGGATGTAATGGTCGTAGTAACCGCCCCCGAGGAAGGAGGTATGGTCCACGCGGTTCTGTCCGGCGAGGGCGGCGACGTGGTTGCGCACCGCCATTTCCGACATGCCCGCGGGGATGTCCCAGGACTTCATTCGAAGGGCGGCGGGAATGCTACCAAAGAGCGCCTCAACGGAATCTACCCCGATGGCCGCCAGCATTTCCCGCTGGTCGGCTTCGGTTGCGGGGATCCAACTCATGAAAATACAAGCTCCTGAGCGGGCCGATCCCAGGGAACGGGCCGCAACCGTCTCCAGGGACGGCGGGTGGGGGGTACGGTCAGGCGCCGCAGCGCGCCTCAACCGTGAACAGTAAGGATGGGAACTACTCTGGGAGAAAGTCCCGCTTTATCAGGAGCAGGATTCCACGTAGGTGCGGTAGGCGGAAATATCCATCAGCGCGTCGAACTCGATGATGTCGACTTCGTTGAGCTTGAAGAACCAGCCTTCGCCGTAGGGGTCTTTGTTGACCAGTTCCGGGCGGGATTCCAGGGCGTCATTCACCTCGGAAATCCGGCCGGAAACCGGGGCGTAGATGTCGCTCGCGGCCTTGACGGATTCCACCACGGCGGCTTCCTCGCTGGCCTCGATGACCCGCCCGACCTCAGGGAGTTCCACATAGGTGATGTCGCCCAACTGGGACTGGGCAAAGTCGGTGATGCCGACCACATACTGGCCGTTCAACTCGGCAATCCATTCGTGTTCTTCGGTGTATCTGAGGTTTTCTGGGTTCATGGTCATTCATTCTCCGCTTTCGACATATTAAAGGCAGGCCGGGTGCGAAAACCCGGTGTGGGCCGTTGAATGCATTCTGTGATTGGATACTACCATGGCGCTAATGCCCCTTGGCAAGCGCATTTTTCATGGTTCTCAATTAAAACGTCTTCCGGCAGGTCCCCGACGCGTAAATCGGCAGGGGGGCCGTCTCGATGGGCAGGTCGCGCGGGCCCGCCGTCAGGGCGATTCCCGGTGCCGAGAGGGACCGGGGCAGGTCCGCCAGACCAACACCGAAGCCCACGCTGGCGCCAAAGGTGCCGCTGGTGACTTTGCCGACCACTTCGCCGTTGTGTTTGATCTCGAAGCCATGGCGCGGCGCGCGGCGGTCCATCGATTTGATGGCGGTCAACACCGTGTGCTCGCCCTTGTCGCGCTGGGCCTCCAGAGCGGCCTTGCCCACGAAGTCCTTGTCCCACTTGACCATACGATCCATGCCGGACTCGAGGGGGGACTTGTTCGGGGCGAGATCTTCGCCGTTGAGGGGGTAGCCCACCTCGGTGCGCAGGGTGTCGCGCGCGCCCAGACCGCAGCAGGCCACGTCGGGGTGGGCGGCCAGCCGCTCCCAGAGGGGCACGGCCAGGGCGTTCGGCACGAAGATTTCATAGCCTAATTCGCCGGTGTAGCCCGCGCGGGTGACCACGATCTCCGTGCCTTCCCAGGTCATCCGGGCGCCGTTCCAGTATTTCAGGGGGCCAACGGCCTCAAAGCCGAGTTCGAGCATAACATCCCGCGCCAGGGGACCCTGAATATCGATTTTCGCCGTGGCTTCGCTCATGTTTTCCACCCCGGGGATGGAGCCGATGAGCGCGTGGACTTCTTCCAGCGGACCGGCATTGGTGACGAGGTAAAGTTCGTCGTCGGCCAGTTTCAGGCCCACGCAATCGTCGATCACGCCGCCCTGCTCGTTGAGAATCGCGCTGTAGCGGCAGAGACCGAGGCGGAGGTTGATCATATCGCTGAAAACAAAGCGGTCGAAAGCGGCGATGGCCTCTGCACCTTTGATGACGAATTCGCCCATGTGGGAGCAGTCGAAAAGGCCCGCTTTCGTGCGCGTGTGGAGGTGTTCCTCAATAATCCCGGCGAATTGGACCGGGAGCGCCCAGCCATGGAAATCCACGACCTTCGCGCCATATTGGGCGTAGCTGTCGTGCAGGGGCGTCTGCTGCATGGGTCACGGCCTCCGGGAGGGCGCGCGGGCGGCGGGGAGCCACCTGGTTGCCGTCCCATGGTGAAAAAACAGGGATCAAACCAGCAAATGTTCAGGGCGCCCAGGCGAACGGCATTGGGAAAGGACCCGCCGCTTCACCGTGGTTGGACCCACGTATAGCTCGCCAGTCACGGCGGGTAAACCGCGCATACTCTGCCAGAAACCGCGCGGGGAATCAAGAATTGGGCGCGGGCTCCGTCCAATTCAGGCGAGCCACTCCTTCATTTTGGCTCGGGCTGCGGCCTGCGAACAGGTGCGATTTTCAAGGGCGGCCCGTTCCCCTCGGACGATGCCTTCCAAAATCGAAAGCCGTTGCTGCATGAACTCGTAGGATTCGACACCTACGAGATAGGCCACCGGCTTGCCATGCGCGGTAATCAGTATGGGCACTTCCGATTTTCGCAAGTCGGACAATAGGCGCGTGGCGTGCCGTTTGAGCGTTGTGATGCATTCTGTCTTCATGGTTGGATTTACTCGCGTGATGCTTTTCTATCAACAATGCAACACCGTCACCACCTATTTGCCGGGAGAGGCTGTCTGATAAGGCTAACGCTAATTATTCTCCGTGCATCGATTGAAGAAGGCAATCGCCTCAGCCGAGTACTTCTCATACTGCGTCATGAACTCCGGGCTATCCGAAGAATGGGGTGTTCGAGGCCACTCGGTTTCGACGCTGTATCCCGACACATTGAGTGCGGCGGCGAATTCTTTCGCCATGCTCAACCGCGAGTCGAGGGTGCCGCACATCACCAAGAAGGGCACGCGATCCGCGCCCTCCGCCGCTTTGAGGCCTGCGACACCGGCGACCCGGGGATCAAATAAGTCGCGAAGGCGCTCGGGTGTTTCTGCAGAGTTTTCCGCAGTGGACAGAAAGGCCTTCGGATCGGCTACTTCGCCGTATTCTTCGATGAGGAGCCGCCCGTCCGGTGTGGTCCAGGTGCCCGCCGCGAAGGGCGCGCAGGCCGCCACGAGATCGGGGTAGGTCAGCGCAAAGCGGTGGGTAAACTGGCCGCCCATGGAGTAGCCATTGAGCAGAATCTTGTTGTGCACTTTGAACTCGGCACGGACTTTCTCCAACACGGCCAGGAGAAAGGCGTCTTCGCCGAGGGAGGGAAAGCGGCTCACCTGCTTGTCTTCCGTGATGAACTGGGGCTGGATGACAATGGCGGGCAGGCCCGCTACATCGGCGAGGCGGCGCATGGTAACGGCGTATTTGTTCTCCCCCGCGTTGCCCCCACCGCCGTGGACCACGACCAAAGGCCAATAGATCGCCTCGGGGCGACAGTCGGAGGGTAGGGCGACGTAGTACGTGCGCTGAACACCCTGATAGTCGAAGGTGCGGAGTTGGGGCGAAGTATCGCTGGCCTTCACGCCGACAAGAAGGCATAGTGCGCCGAAAAAAAGAACTAATCGCATGTGAACCTCCGTACCCTGCCGTGCCGAAACCTTCACGGCGAACCGCGCTTGTCGTATCAGGAGACTTCAACCAGCGGGAAGTTGTCGTTTGTACTTTCGATATAGCCATTCAGCATTTGGCGATGCTCTCCCAGCACACTACGCGATGATTCATCCAGTACCAGGTTTCGCAACTCGCCGGGGTCTTGCTCCAGATCGAAAAGCTGCTCCGACGGCTCGCCTGTGTTGTAGCGGATGTACTTGTGGTGCGCGGAACGGACCATGCGTCCGTGCACGCTGGTTGGATTGCCAACGCCGCTGTGGTGGTTGTTCTCGGAGACGATGAACGCGTGCGCCGGGGCATCGGGACGGCCCAGCGCGGCGGGTGCGGCGCTGAGTCCGAGCAACCCCGCCGGCTGCGGAATGCCCGCAAGCTCGAAGAGGGTGGGGAAGAGGTCCGTGCCCAGATTCACCAGATGGTTCCGGTCTACGACACCCGCCGAGGTGTGGCCCTTCCAGCTTACGATGAAGGGAATCCGGGCGACCTCATCGTAGAAGATTGTTTTCTGGTTCCATCGATGCGCGCCCATGCCGTCTCCGTGATCGCTGGCGAACACGATGACGGTGTTTTCCTCCAGACCCTTCTCCCGGAGCACGTCGAGTACCTGGCCGATGTGGCGATCCACCAGCTCGGTCATGCGGTAATAGCCCCAGAGATACTGGCGCCAGCGCGGGTCGTCCTGGGGCCAGGTACGTGTGGCGTAGGCCTTCGCCATGTTGGGGTCGGCCTGATGCTCGCGAATGGTGGAAGGTTCCCCCTCCGGGATGGCGCGGTTGGCCGGAAGGGGCGGACAATCCTCCGGTGCCGGTGGCTCGCCGATTTCTCCGTTGGGAAGGGCTTCGTCCTGGCCATTCAGGCGCCGGGCCCACTCACACACGTCGTG
This sequence comes from Candidatus Hydrogenedentales bacterium, assembly GCA_044344195.1. Taxonomy (GTDB): domain Bacteria; phylum Hydrogenedentota; class Hydrogenedentia; order Hydrogenedentales; family JAEUWI01; genus JAEUWI01. The sequence goes on along the minus strand of JBIJDL010000448.1, from coordinate 546 downwards.
GGGATTTACGAAGGAGGCCATTAGAAAAAAGGGTTTCTCGCGCGACTTCAAGACAAAATCCCGGCAGTGACCGGGGATATTCATGTCCACGCCGTTGTTGCGCGCAGCTTCAATGTAGTCAAAGCCGCTCCAGTCCCGGTCTTCGAGCGCGCGCGGAATGTGCCATTTGCCCACATAGCCCGTGTCGTAGCCCTGGTCCCGGAAGTGTTTCGCGAGACACGGAACCTCGACCGGCACCTGGTTGGCCCGCATGTTGGTCACCACGCCGTTTACGTGGGTGGGGGTGCCGGTCATGTAGCTGGTGCGCGAAGGAACGCAGATGGGATTGGCAGTGTAGGCCGCTTCGAAGCGGACCCCGTTCGCCGCCAGACTGTCCATGGCCGGCGTACTGAGGTGGGAGTTTCCCGCGCAACTCAGGGCGCCCGCCCACTGCTGGTCGGTAGTGATGACGAGGACATTCGGGCGCGATGCGCCGCGGGCCGAAGCGGCAGCGAGCCCGGCCGAGGCCAGCGCGGCGGACGCGAGGAACTGGCGCCGATCAATGCG
>JBIJDL010000446.1:0-5328 GCA_044344195.1 Candidatus Hydrogenedentales bacterium | reverse complement strand
CGCAGTCCGGCGTGGCGGCGCGAATCTGACCGAGCACGGCGGCGATGGTGGCCTCTTCATTGTAGGCGGGAATGATTACGAGTACGCGCGACATTTACTCTTTGCTCTTGTGTCGGGAAGAAAAGGACCAAAGCCCCTTCAGCAGCCCAGTTCCTCGGGCAAAATCCCGTATGCAGGCCACCAGTAGAAAGTATAGCAGGTCGCCCCAGGAGAGTGACTTTCGCATGCGCAGCGCCAGGGGAGCATGCAATGCCGTATGCAAAAGGACCAGCGCTGAAATGATTACGGTGGCCGCGAGACCTCTGTCCCACCAGGCACCTGCGGCGAGCAGCGCAGGTATCAAGAACGGTAACTGGATGCCAAGCGGAGGCGCGATCAGGTTCGGCCACCCCGCGTACTGATCGCCGGCGGCCCGTTTCGGGTGTTCTCGATAAAGTTTGACACGCCAGAACCCGTGTCGGGCCTGGGTGCGGAGGTAGGGAAGCAGTCGCTCGGGATGATAGTGAGCCACGATAGCCGTCGGCGTAAACGCCAGTCGTCCACCGAAGTCCGCGAGGCGATACGCCAGGTCATTATCCTCACCGGAGGCCTGTCGATACGACTCATCGAATCCCCCGGCGGCCTCAAAAGCCTCGCGGCGATAGGCCACGTTGAAAGAGCCCAGAAAATCCACCTCGCTCCCGAATTGCCGATGCCGCGCGGCGATCTCCGCCTGGACGACGCGGGCAAGGCGCGATGAGGGATTGGCGATGGCATAGGTGCCGCCAACCGCCACAATGCCTTCCTCGAACCCACCGGCCAATCGCTTGAGCCAATCGGCGTGAGGGACACAGTCCGCGTCGGTGTAAACCAGGATTTCACCCGAGGCCAGGCGTGCACCGGTGTTTCGCGCCGACGATGGGCCGCCATTTGTCTGACGATGGTACAGCACGGTCTCGAACTGCTGCGCGACATCGCTGGTGCCGTCTGTGGAGCCGTCGTCGACGACGATGACCTCAAAATCGGGATAGTTCTGCCCAAGACAGGCCACCAGGCATTCAGGCAGCGTTTTCTGTGCATTGTAGGCCGGTATAATGATGCTTGCGCGCAATCGTGTTGCTTTCTAGTCCGAGGGGACTGTTGCCGATTGGCTCATGTCGCCCGGTTTGTAAATGCGTTGTCGACCCAATCGGAAACTGTCCCCGGAGAGAAGCGTCATGAGGCGATATAGAGTATAGCGGTTGCGCTTCACCTGACTTCTCATCCCGATCATATGCCCGACATCATCTGCCGGGTGGATGCAGTCCCCGCGCCACGCGATCCACCATCGCCTTCACCGCTGCGATCAAGGGTTCTTTATTCGGCGAATAACCCGTCGGCACTTCGGGCGGATCGGCACACGCTCCCGCCAAGTCTTTCATATCGAGCACCATTTTACCCCAGCCACGTCGCTCCACGGCCTCCGCAATCTCCAACTGGTGGTCATTCATGTGCTCGTTATAACGTTTCAGTCGCGGTACCACAATAAAAGGTCTCTGCACGCTCAAGGCGTCGATCGCGGTGCCGATGCCCGCGTGCCCAACGATAACCCTCGCGTGGCGCTGGATATCGAGGCATTCCTCACGCGGCAGGAATTCGAACCATTCGCAGTGACTCGGATAGCGGCTGGCATTGCCTAGTTGCAGGAGCACCTGCTCGCCCGTGTCCTCCGCGATAGCGTCAACGGCCTCCACCAGGCGGTCGAATCCCAGAAACATGGTGCCAAGGGTTACGTAGATCATCGCGCAGGCGACTCGTCGATCAGAGAGCCCGAGTAACGCGCTCGGGGACCGTAGGCCTTCAACAACTCAGGCCATTGCACATAGAACTCGTCGGCCAGCCAATATAGGACCCGGCCCGTCACCGAAGGACGTACCACTTGGGCCCCGCACTCGATGTAGAGCACGCGGGCGCGAAAAAGCTTGCCCACGAGCACCACCGGGATGGCGATCTCTGCGCCGGTGGAGACGATGAGGTCGGGGCGTTCCTTGCGAAAGATTCGGAACACGCGCACGAGATTTTTCAGGAACTCAATCGGATTTTTCGCCATGTTCGGCACGAGATAGGCCCGCTCCAGACGGCGCGTAGTCTCGGCATCGTAGCAGAAATAGAAGACCTCGTGGCCCGCAAAAGCCTCCTGAAGCTGGAGCATCTCGTTGAGATGCCCGCCGTGGGAGCAGGTACAGCAGATTTTGATGGAGTGGGGCATAGGTAGACGCTTTCAAGTCGATTCTTGTAAAGGTTAATGGAATCGAGAGTTGGGATACCACCCTGTTGTGCGTTGTGTGGAGCGACTCGAAACGAATTCCTGTGATGGACTCCCCATCACCAACCCGATACAATACGGGTATTCACCTTCAACCGGAACCATCCTCTCGCATGTACCCACTTCTGACCCTGCGCCATTCCATCAAGGAGCTTCTGCGAAGCATCGTGGCACCAGCGCAATCTTTGGATACCACCGTGGCGCGGTGGGAGTGGGGTGCGGTTGCGGTGTTGGTGGTTCTTTCCCTCGCGCTGGGCCTGCCCAACCTTGCCGCGCCGAGCCTCTGGCACGATGAATTGGTGCATGTCTACGTGGCCAAAAACATCGCCGCGACGGGATGGCCGGCTTTACCCAGCGGCAATTTCTACCCGAGTTCCACGGCATATAATTATCTGCTGGCCCTGTTCGTGGGCATTCTGGGCGACGACGCCTTTTCCGTTCGATTGCCTTCCGTGCTGTTGGGAGGGTTCAATACTGCCCTCGTCTATTTCTTGTGCCGCAACTGGCTGGGTCGCAATACAGCGCTCTGGGCCGCCTTCTTCTTCGCCACTTCGCCGTGGCAGGTGGGCTGGGCGCGGCAGGCGCGGCTTTACGAGTTCCAGATCACGAGCTACCTGCTCATGCTTAGCCTCGCGTGGCGTTTTTTTACCTGTCCCGCACCCAAGGCCGCACCGCGCTTCGGCATCGGTGCAATGCTTGCCTATGTCATCGGCCTGCTCACGTCTTTCCATTCTATTCTCTATCTCGGGCCGCCGGGGGCCTTCGCCATTTTCGCCCTGCTGCGAAGCCGTGTGCTGAAGTCGCGCTGGAGCGCCGCCATCGCGACCTGTACCGTGCTGGGCCTTTTAACCATCGCCTCCTTCTATTTCAATCCCAATCCGGTGGATCGCGCGGCGGTTTTTGAGACGGGAATAGGCGGACGTCTGCTGGATCAGCTCCGCACGGACCGCTACTACTACTTTCGCTTTCTCGGAGGCAACCTGAGCCTGGGATTCTTTCTTCTGGCACTCCTTGGGTCGGCGGTGCTGCTGTTCCGCCGCGATCCCAAGACCTTTTGGGTGCTGCTCGCCTTCTGGGTGCCGGTGCTCATTCTTACCTATCTCGTGGGCTATCGGAGACACCGTTTCATGTTCTTCGCCTATCCCGTTTACATCATGATCTACGCCCACGGGCTGGTCGTGCTGTTGGCGCTTTTGCGCGAGTACCGCCGATCGCTGCTCCACGGCGCTGTTGCCTTGTTAGTCGTTCTCTTTCTGGCTCGTTTGGCCTACTCCCAAGTTCAACTTATGGGCGATAGCGTCGAGGCGGCTGCGGGCGCGGACACGACGTTGGCCACCCATCATCCCCGATGGAAGGGGCCCGCCAGGTGGGTTAAGGCGCATCGCGCTGATGAGACCATACTCACCACGACTTATTTGCCTGTTCGGTATTACCTTGGTCACGTGGACAACTGGTTTCCGAACCGGTACACGAAGTGGGAATATCAGGAATCGGGCATGGAGGGCCTCGGCTCACTGGAGGAGCTCAAGGCATTTCTCCAGGAGCACCCGCGCGGCTACTTCCTCGCCGAGTCGTCCCGATTCGACATGTGGCGATACTATGGCGCGCTGGTCCAGGATCTGGGCCGAGAAGTGGACTGGGTAGAGGCCCATATGGCGTATATTGAGGAGGCATCGAGCGAAGATGTGCACGTGTGGCGCTGGGACTTTGAGGAAAACGGTGTGGTGCATGTGCCATGAGTAATTCCGAGTCCCAAAGGCAATCTGGCAAAGGGCGCTGGTTTCTCCTGGTGGGCCTCATCCTGCTCACGGCCCTGGGTTGGCACTTCGGTTTCCGGGACCTGGGCGCGCTGCTCCGGGATGCGAAACCCGCACCGCTCGCAATCATGACGATCCTTATTGTCGCGGGCTTCTGGATTCGGGCGGCCAAGTGGCGCTACGTTCTGGGGCCGGGCCAACAGGGGATCCTGCTCTTTTTTCTGGCGAAAACAGCGGGCAATTGGACCCCGGGCCGGGCCGGGGAACTAGCCCCGCTCCTGCTCAAACGCCATCGAAGCGCCCGTGTCGCCGCGTGGATCGGACTCGACCGCGTGGTGGAGGTCGCGTGGACGCTCGCCCTCGGCCTGGCGGGTGTGGCCTGGCTGGGTCTGGTGGCGCCCTGGGTGTGGATTCCCCTTGGGCTGGTGTCCTTGACCGTGGGCGTTTTCACCTACATCGGACTCAAAGGCCGATCTGGGGAAGGTCCGGCAGACCCTGAAGCAAGAACGGAGGGCTGGCGCGCGCGACTGGTTTCGGTGCTGGGCAATATTCGCGTGGAGCTAATCCTTTTCGCCCGAAAAATGCCCCTCGTCATGACCCTGACTTTCCTCGCCAAGCTGACCGATGTCTACGCCGTGGTGTACCTCTGCGAGGCCTTCGGCTATGCAGCCGGAATCCTGCTGGTCTGCGCCGCGCGCTGCGCCCACGGGCTCGTAAGCGCCATTCCCGTGACGCCCGACGCCACGGGTGTGCCCTATGTGGCCGCCGCGTGGTTCCTGCACCAGTACGCGGGAATACCCTTTGAAACCCTCACCGCCGCCCTCGCCTTGGAGGCGATCGTGATTAATGCTATACTCTGGTCCTGTTTCTGCCTGGTTTCCACCGGGCGCTGGAAATCACCTTCGATTGGATAAACTGCCTCATGAAGTCCTTCTCCACCGGAATTCTTCTCGTCAACACCGGCTCATCGTCGGCCCCCGAGACCGCCGAGACCCGCGAGTACCTCCGCCAATTCCTTTCCGACCCACGCATCATCGACATCGCGGCCTGGAAACGCTGGCTCCTGGTCAATCTGATCATCCTGCCGTTCCGTCCGGCCAAGACCGCCGAGGCCTACAAGGCGGTCTGGACCGATCGCGGCTCTCCCTTGCTCAGCATCAGTGAAGACTTTGCGAAGGCCCTGGGAGAAGTGCTTCCCGATATGCCGATTGAAATCGGCATGGCCTATGGCATTCCGTCTATCGAGACGGGCATGGACAAGCTCCTCGCCACGGGTGTGGACCGGAT
>JBIJDL010000444.1:0-5333 GCA_044344195.1 Candidatus Hydrogenedentales bacterium | reverse complement strand
AAGCCATGAAAGTGGTCCTGGCCGATCTCCAGGCGACCGGGCCGCGCTTCGGCATACCGATCACCATCGCCGACGATGACGGGACCGTGGCCGGGAACGTAATCCTGGTGGGAGGCGCGGCGGAGAACGCGCGTACCGCATCCCTAGTGGAATCGGGAACCATCGCAGCCATCCCCACGCCCGAAGACGAGCAGGGCTACGCCATCGTGCCCTTTGACAACGCCGGTGCCCGGGGTTTCGCCATCGCTTCACGCGGAACCATCGGGACTGTCTACGGGCTCTATTGGCTCCATGATCGGCTGCGGGTGTACCGGCGCATTCCAGACAGCGTCGCCGTCACCCGGGAACCCGCCCTGAAGATCCGTCTAGGTGGCGCCTGGGGCCGTTCCGGATTCGGAGGCTCCAGCAGGGAAGAAATACAGCAGGCCCTGCGCCTGAGCTTTAACTGGGTTCCGGGCACGCCGATTCTCGACCTGGTGCCCTGGGAATCGGAGCCGGAGGCCACGGTCAACGCGGCGAACCGGGAGAAAACCCGCGAGCTCATCGCCTATGCCCACGCGATGCACATGAAGTACTTCAGCTTCGCAAACGAGTTCACCTTTCACCCCTCCCTGCTGGAGAACCGCGGGGCCACGCTCGATCCGAATGACCCGAAGCTGTGGGGGGCCATCCAGGACAAGTTTCGTATGCTCTTCACCGCCCTGCCGGAGCTGGATGGCGTGGAGATCTGCAACGACGACATCTCGGGCTTCTGGGACGACTACCTGCCCTATGACATCATGCACGAGACGCCCGAGGCGGACTGGTCCTACCCGAAGCGCTTTCGTACCTTCGTGAAGAAGGTTCACGAGGTGGTGGCGGAGGAATACGGCAAGCAGTACTTCCACTTCACCTGGAGTCTCGTGGATCACGAAGTACACACCCAGCCCGCCGTATTTCGGGAAATCTTTACCGACGAAATCCCGACAAAGAACTTCTACGTGATGCCCAAAGTAACCCGCGCGGACCGCTGGTGGTTTCAACCCTACAACCCCACCTTCAATCAATCCCACCATGACGCCATCGTGCTCTTCGAAACCATGAACTACTACGAAGGGGGCAAGTCCAACCTTTTCCCCACCTTTTCCGGCCAATACTTTCAAGGCGGACTGCAAACCTTTCTCCTCGCCGAACATCCGAACCTGAAAGGGGCCGCCGCCCTCGCCGGTGTTCAGGGCGATGGATGGGGAACACGAGAGGCCTACTCCTACGTCCTCTACCGCCTCATGTGGGATCCCTACGACGATATCAGGCAGATTGCCAGGGACTTCTGCGCCATCCACTTCGGTCCGAATGCGTCGGAGGGCATGGCGGAGTTGTATATGCTCTCCCCCAGAGCCTATCAATATGGGCTGCATATCGAGCCCATTTCCTATGGCCAGTTCAACTCCCATTACCACATGCGCGTCGGCGAATTTCCCGTGCAGGGCTATCCCAACATCGACGGGGGCCGGGAGCACCTGGAGTGGCTGCGCAAGATTTACCTGCGCTGCAAGCCCTGGAGAAGAGAGACCATCGAGGCCATTGAGGGTGGATACGAAGTCGCCGAGTCCATGTATGCAAAATACGAGACCGTCAAGCCGACCCTCGAAGATCGCGCCATCGCCGAATCCCTTCAATCCCGCCTCGACATGACCCGAAGGCTCATCGAAACGAACCAGCGCTACGTGGAATCGATCTTCGCCTACTTTGACTATATGGACCGACCCGATGAGGGCCGGAAAGAGCGCCTTGACAAGACCCTGGAGGAAACGCGCAAGACCTGCGAGGCCTTCCAGAGCGTGCCGGGCTACGGCTACACCCTCTGGGGCATCGAAGAGTTGATGAAGGCGATGGCGGCGGCCTCCGAGGACGTGGACGCCGCGCGGGAGGCGCTGAAATCGGCGCCGACTCGCTCCGAGCTGGAGTCCACGATCGCCTCCCAGCAGGCGCTCTATGCCAGCCTGCTGGAAGAGCACAAGGATAAGGCGGTCAAGTTTGCCCACATGCGCGTACTGATCGATGGCCGGGATATTGTGAACTTTCGCGGAGCGGAATACACCATCGACCATATCCAGTGGGACGGCGCGCAGGTGAAGGAGTTCACCTCCCTCGCCCCCCTTCCATCCGACAACGTCACCGTGATACCGGTGAACATTGAATCCCGCCCCCTCCATCCATTCATCATGGAACAGCCGGACGAAGACAATAACTTCGCGGCCCGGGTCTACCTGGACGATATGCCCGGCGGGAATGGCTGGGTCGAGATGGACTTGTACTACATCGACGCGCCTCCGGAAGATCTGGGACTTGCCGTGCCCTGGGGGGCCGGAAACCACTGACGCAGCCAAAGGGTAGTCCCAAAAATACCGGGGTATGGAGCGGGGGCTTTCCAGCCCCCGTCGCATGCGACGCAATTGCATGGACATGTCGAAGGAGGGAATGCCCCTCTCCATATATTCATTGTTTCGTAAGACTTTAACCGTCTGAAGTAGTTCCGACGCGTTCAGCGCTTATGGGGCTGCGTCTCCAATCGCACACCGTGAAGCTGTAGTGTGACATCGAACGCAATCGTGCGCCAACCCCAGTGAGAGCACTTCACTCGGCTAAAGTATTACGTTGCTTCGAGTCATTGCAACGCGTGTCTGTTTCTTGATGCGATTGCCGTGAGCGTGCAAGCCGATTGACAGCAATCGCCTTCTGGAGTAAAGTACAGAAGTCGGCGGGCACGGGGTGGCGGTAGTCGGGGCCAAATCACAAGGGAATCGGCCTGATGAAATCACACTACAACTCCGGTCATGTCTTAGTCGCCGGCCTCCTGCTCAGCGGTTTGCTATATCCCCTGAAACGACGCCGCCCTCTCAGGCGTATGGGAACGGGAAATCCCCGGACTCCATGGAAGCGCCATTATTCAAGCGTCCGACGGCGGCTATCTGATTGCTGGCTCGATTCGAGGAACTGGATTCCCCTCCAGCTCGATCGTGCTGACAAAACTTGATGATTCGGGAGCCGAATCCTGGACCACCACCCTTCCCAATGAAGGCTTTTCCAATTTCCATCAGGTCTTTGAGGCCGCCGATCAGACCGTTGTCGTGTCCGGAACCTCGGACAGGAAGGCCTACGCCGCACGCGTCGATTCCGAAGGCGAAATCCTCTGGGCCCGTACGGTGGAAGAAACCGGAGAGTACGGTGGCGCGCCATACTTAACGGCGCTTACGGACGGAACCTTTGCCCTGGCCGCGTATAATCAAGGATTGGAGAGGTATAACTACCCCTCACACATTGTGAAACTCGATCTCGATGGAAATGTGGTCTGGACCCGTATCTTGAATGCGGTAGACGACACCCGAATCGTCGCCATGTTGCCAGGGCCCAATGGCAACATCACCGTGTTCACCGACGAGTTCGACTACGCAGCCAATGACAAAGGTGCAAAACTCACCCCGGCGGGTAAGGAGCATTTCAGGATAGCTCAACTGGCTGCGGCAGACGGCGCGACGGTGTGGGAAATCGTTGACCCCGGATCTTTGGGTTATTTTGCACCTGCGGGGAACGGCGGGTTCTTCACCTATACCAGGGACAAGTCGAGACTTTACGGTGCCGACGGGATGCTGGTGTCCGAGCACGAGCATGTCACCAATCTCACTGGATACTATCCCACGATCCGGCCCACCGCTAATGGCGAATATATGCTCGGCGGCTACAAACTGACCTCCTCGCGCCCGCGTCTATTCAATGATTGCAGCAACATGCTCGCCGCCAAGCTGGACGCTGAGGGGGAAGTCCTGTGGGAACGCGAATATGGAACCGACGCGATGGAAACCTTGCAGGACATCTCGCCCACGAGTGACGGCGGATTCGTTATGCTGGGTGTAAGGGCCAGAAACCTATATGCACGCGATGAGAGCGCTATCATCACCCGCGTCGATGGAGACGAATAGCCCTGGATCCGACGCATCGCTACGATTGGAATAAATCGACTATCAGAACCCGTCCGTGCTGCTGAAGAGCCCGACCTTGAGTTCCTTCGCCTTGTAGATCTCGCGCCCGTCCACTTCCATAGTACCGTCGGCGACGACCATGGTCAGTTTCAACGCAAGCAGGCGGCGGATATCGATGCGGTAGGTGACCTTCTTCGCGGTCGGCAGCACCTGGCCGGTGAACTTCACTTCTTTCACGCCCAGCGCACGGCCCTTGCCTTCGTGGCCAGCCCAGCCCATATAAAACCCCGCAAGCTGCCACATGGCATCCAGGCCCAGGCAACCCGGCATCACCGGGTCTGTCTCAAAATGGCAGCCGAAAAACCACATATCGGGATGGATATCCAGTTCCGCGATCAGGAGACCCTTGCCGTAAGCACCGCCGTCCCGGTCAACATGGGTTACCCGGTCGATCATGAGCATGTTGGGCAGGGGAAGCCGGGGAGCGGCAGGACCAAAAAGGCCGCCCTTGCCGCCCAGAAGAAGGTCGTCGCGGGAAAATGACTGCTTTGTGGAAACCGTGGACACTATTCTCTCCTGGTATCGAGACTCATTGAGCTGCTGCTTCCTGTCGGATCTACGCCCCCCGCGCGGCATGGCAGGCAAAGGGGCCTGCATGATGCGGAAAAGGACGGAACAACGCTTATTGGGACTTTTCACGGGGAAGGCGCTGCGGGCGGACTCCAGACAGGGAACACCCGAGATATAATAAACCGTTGGCGCAGCGGATGCAATTATTTCACGGTCCGGGCGACAATTCCGGGCTTTAGAGTCCTTCCATGCTGTCTTTTCGCTTCTGGAGGATCTTGATGGCACCGTCGAGAATGCGGCGCAGCCGCTGATCCCGCATGGTGGGCTCCAAGCGGCTGGTGAGGAGGGAATGGCACGCCATGAGCAACTTGATCTCGTCCAGGGTCATATCATCGAAGGCCTGTTTGCCCACCTTGTCTATAGCGGCCCGCAGGACCAACTGGCGGCGGACCTCTGGAACCCTGCTCTCGGCTTCCGGCTCATGCCGCATTTGATTGGCCAAGGCGAGTCCCGCCTCCAGGGAAGGGTCGTGAATCTCCCCCGCATCAATTTTGCTCTGAAGAACGCTGGCTTCTTCGAGGTTGAGGGCACCCACCGTCTCCAGCGTGGCGGTCCACTCTTCCGCCTCTAGCACGGGCAACGTTTCCGTGTTCAGCGGCGGGACGGCAACCGGAGGTACGACCCCTTCCAAGGAGCGCTCGAAAGCCTCACACTCCTGGGCGAGTTGTACGACAATCGCCTGAGAATAGGCGCAACGCGCCCGGGTGTGGTCCAGCGAATTCTCCAGGTTTTCCAGGACACGGT
>JBIJDL010000443.1:0-5349 GCA_044344195.1 Candidatus Hydrogenedentales bacterium | reverse complement strand
CCCTGGTCGCCCGTCCGGAACTGGGGATTCAGCCCACCCGCAGCGTTGGACACGATCAGGGTATGGATTCCCAGTTCACGGGCCACGCGGATGGGAAAGGTGACCTCCTGCAAGGTGTAGCCCTCGTAGAAGTGGAATCGCCCCGACAGCGCCACCACGGGTACGCCGGCCAGGGTCCCCAGCACCAGTTCCCCCGCATGGGTGTCCACCGTCGATACGGGAAAGTGGGGGATGGACTCATAGGGAATCCGGTGGGCCTGCTCGATGCGGTCAGCCAGGCTGCCCAGGCCCGTGCCGAGCACGATGCCTACCCGGGGCTGGTCCGGCGCGACGGAGCGGACGTAGGCGGCGGCTTCTCTTACTTTTTCACCGAGTTGGATCATACCCATTCAGACTCCATCTATTGGTTGATTTTCCGTGCTCAAGACCGGGGGCTGAAGTCCTCCCGGAGGAGGGGAGAACTGCCGGAGTGATGCCCTCAAGGTGCGCTTCGCCCCAGTGCACTTTTTACCTGCTCCACGCTGACATTCTGCACGAGAAGCGACTTGTCCCGCGCGTGCTCGCCGCCCTTGATCGCTATCTGCTGCCGTCGCACGTCCAGCACACTCGCCAGAAATTTTACGAGGGCCTCGTTCGCCGCGCCTTCGACGGGCGGGGCGGTCAGGGCGATTCGGATCCGGCCGCCCTGTTCCCCGAGCACGGCATTGCGCGAGGCCTTCGGCTGCACTTTCACGCGAACGAGCACGCCACCTTCCCGGGCTTCCAGGGCGGGCGACTCCATCTCAGTCGCTGACGCCAACGGCCTCGGCTTCGATAACTGGCGGCGTTGAATCTGGCGCTACGGCGACGGGAGAGGACGGATCGATATCAGTTCCCTCAAGCCACTGGCCCATTTGCTGGAAACGCTCCTGACGCTTGACCAGGGTCCATTCGCCTCGGTCGACGTCCCGGAGAAACTGCTCAATCTCTGCGGCGACTGACGCGGTAGCACCATCCAGATCGCGATGGGCACCGCCGTTCGGTTCCTCCAGGATGCTGTCGATGACGCCCAGGGCCTTCAGGTCGGAAGCGGAGACGCGCAGGGCCGAAGCCGCAAGCTCTTTCTTCTCCACATCGCGCCAGAGGATTTCGGCGCAGCGCTCGGGAGGGCAGATGACATACACCGCATTCTCAAACATGGCAATCCGGTCGCCCACCGCGATGGCGAGGGCACCACCGCTGCCACCTTCGCTTAGAATGATGGACAAGATGGGGGTATTGATCCGGAAAGCTTCCAGGAGGTTGAATGCGATGGCGAAACCCTGGCCGTGCTGCTCGGCATCAATACCGGGGTGGGCCGCAGGGGTATCTACAAAAGTGATGACCGGGTAACCCAACCGCTCGGCCAGGCGGTAAATACGCAGCGCCTTGCGATAGCCTTCGGGATGGGCCATGCCGAAATTGCACTTGACCTTCTCGTCGGTGTCGACGCCCTTCTGCTGCCCGGCTACGAAAACGGTCCGGCCCTGAAAGCGGGCGATGCCACAGACCATGGCGGGGTCATCGCCCAGCGCCTTGTCTCCATGGAGCTCCACGAAGTCTTCAAAGACGCGATCCACAAAGGAACGCATCCGGGGCCGCTGGGGGTGGCGCGCAAGTTGCACGCGCTCCCACGGGGAGATGTTGGCGAAAATGGCCTTGCGCTGAGACTCGCGCTGGACTTTGAGGGCCTCGCGGGCTTCCTCGGTCTCGGCCTTGGCGATCTGCTCCTCAATGTCGAACAGGGGCTGTTCAAAGGGGAGGATGACCTCGGTGGATTTCTTAGTTCGTTTTATCTGCACGTCAGTGGTGATCCCATGCAATCATAAAGCCCTGCGCATCGATTTCCTGCGGCGCGGCGGGCCCTGCCTCTAATTTTACTCCGTATACCCGGGAGTGCTCGCGGGAAAAACACCGGCATTGTATCACGCGGCGGTCCGCAATGCAGCATCAGGCGCGCCACAAAGCGTGCGGCCCGTGAAAGGCAAAACCTCGGACGGGAGCATTCCCATCCGAGGTTCAAAGGGCGGACTGATTTGTCGACTTATACCGTCTCGAGTACTTCGCCGAAATATTCGTAGTAACACTCGGCATGCCAATACTCACCTTCAAGGTCTACGGCCTCACCAAATTCGAAATCGACATCTTCAATGTGCTCATTGCACAATGTGCACTGTTTCATAACTGCTATCACCTCGCTTTCGTTTACGTTTACAGCACCCAAAAATGATGCTTACTTGCGAGGCTTATACCACTAAAGTTTCAATAAGTCAAGGAAAAAAAATAAAAAACGCATTTTTTCGAAACTTTAGGGGAGACAAAAAAAGTTTACTTTTTGTTATATATTCATAAGGTATTAAGCAGCAGTAGTTTATAACATAAATAAAAAACGACGCTCTCGTCGGATGATGTGAAGAAGCCGTGGATAAAATCTGCAAAAACTTCGCCCGACCCTGCCCGTATATCCCGCAAAACGTGGCCTGAACGAGGGGGGCTAACGCTTCGCGGGAAGCAGAATTCTAGCGATGACCGGCATGTGATCGGAGGGGAAATGCCCCCCTTCCTGGACCGCGTCAATCTCGCAGGCGAGCGCAGTCACCCCTGGCGTGGCGAAGATCCAGTCGATACGGCGATACCCGGTGGGATCCGGGCTCTTAAAGCCATTCCAGGTGTTGGCATCGCCTTTACGCTCATGGGCGCTTTCCCAAAGATCGGTAAGGCCCCCGTCGATGAGCGCCCTCCAGGGGTCGGAATCCCCGCCGCTTGCATTGAAATCACCCGTCAGGACGACCGGCTCGCCGGGGTGAAGGGCGGGAATCCGGGTTGCGATAAGCCGTGCACTCTCCAGGCGGGCCTGGGCACCGCGATGATCCAGATGGGTATTGTAATAGTAGAAATGCCGCCCGGCGACGCGATGGTAGAACTTCACCCAGGTGGCGATGCGGGGCAGGCTGGAGTCCCAAGATTTCGAGCCGGGAACATCGGGCGTCTCCGAGAGCCAGAAATGACCGCTTTCGATGGGCAACAAGAGGGTCTTCTGGTAGATCACCGCCGTCATCTCGCCGCCGCCGTCTTCTTCACGGCCCAGGCCAATCCAGGCGTAGCCCGGAAGATGGTTTGCAATGTACTCCGCCTGGAAATCCAGGCATTCCTGCGTTCCCAGAATCGCGGGGGCGTGCTTCGCAATCGTCCTGACGAGGAAATCCTTGCGCAGTTCCCAGGCATCGGAACCGTCCTCGGCGGTGCCATAGCGCACGTTGTAGCTCATGACCGTCAACGGGGCCGGTGGCTGGGCTTCTGGGGCGGCCAGTGTGGCCGCGAGAGCGATGAAGAGAGACGCGGCAAACACCTAGGCAATCTCCTGTGGGTTGCGTTGGATTGGTGGCACACACTGGAATCGGAAGGGGCCATGCTGGCAGAATGCAGTCGCGCAGTTCAAACCGGGGGGTACAGTAACGAAGGACTTTCATGATCAATCCCACCCCACGTCCCATCCACCTCGTCGCCGTTTCCGGCAGCGTGCGAAAAGACGGCTACACCCGCCGGTTTCTCGACCTGCTCATAGAACTGCTCGAGCGCCATCCCGGCGTGACCGTGGACTGCATCGATCCGGGCGAATTCGAGCTGGCCTTTCCCGGCGAGCCCCCCGCCCGCGAACTGGAGAGACAACTCGTGGCCCGCGTCTCCCTGGCCGATGGGATTTTACTGTCCACGCCGGAATATCACGGGAGCTACAGCAGTGTGCTCAAAGTGCTCATCGACAACATGGGCTATCCCTCTGTCATGGCGGGCAAACCGGTCTCCCTGCTGGGCATCGCCACGGGGCGTCTCGGCGCGATCAAGGCCCTGGAACACCTGCGAAGCGTGTGCTCCCACATCGGCGCAATCGTCCTGCCCTATCCGGTCTCCGTGGCGGAGGCGCACAATAAGATCGACCCATCTGGCCGGTGTACCGACGCCGATCTGGCGGAGTTGATGGAGAATTGTGCGAGCCAGTTGGTCGCCTACACGCGCAACCACCCCGCGCTGCGTTAGAGGCATTGTTTCTACCGCGGCAGGTTCTCAGCGATCTTCTCGATCAGCTTCTTGTCCACAAAGCCCGTCTTGATGAACGAACCGTCTTCGTTCTCCCAGTAGTACCAGGCGGTGAGCGAGGGCTGCACGTATTCCGATTCGCCTTCGTCGTAAGTGGATTCCTGGCGCGTGGACTCGGCGCCGAGAATTTCCGAAACTTGGCCGTAGGTCATATCGTAGAGAATCGCGTCGAACTGGCGCTGGGTAAAGACGGGCCGCGCGGGTATTTCTTCCACAACGGGCGGCGGTGGCGGGGGAGGGGGCGAACAGCCCTCGACCACAGTCATAATAGCCAGGCCCGCCAGGGCGGCGGCGCGGATGCGATTAAGTCGCCACGTACTCCACCTCATATTCATACTCCGTCCAGTTCGACCCGATTGCGCCCCAGTTCCTTGGCGCGATAAAGGGCCCGGTCCGCGGCTTCCACCAGAGCGGAAGGCGTTTTTATGGTTCGATGATACTGGGCGACCCCGATACTGGTGGTCACCGATAGCTCCTGCTCGCCCGTCCCCAGAAACACCTGCTGGCGCACCGTGGCGCACAGTTTATTCGCGAGGAGCGCCGCTTCATTTAGCGGCGTCTCCGGCAGGACAATCACCATCTCCTCGCCCCCGTAACGGCAGCAGATGTCCGATTCGCGCGTATTGGCCTCCAAGAGTCGGGCGAACTGCTGCAGGACCAGGTCACCGGTCTGATGCCCGTGGGTATCATTAAACTTCTTGAAGTGGTCGATATCGAAAAGCATGATGGAGAAAGTGCGGTTGTAGCGGGTCGCGGCGGCGAACTCTTCCTCCAGGCGCAGGTCGAAATAGCGCCGTACGAAAAGCCCGGTCAGGCCGTCGGTGACCGCCAGGGCATAGAGTTTGGCATTGTGAATGGCGATGGCAATCTGAGAGCCCAACTGGCGCAGCAGGGCCTGGTCATCGTCATGAAAAGGCTCTCCATCCTCGGGATCCTCCAGCATCAGCAGGCCCATGGCCTCATTCTTGGCCACGAGGGGAACCAGCGCCGTGGCGTGGTTGCCATCCCATTCAAGGGCCACCATCCGGCTGGCCAGCACCGTACCGAGCCGGGTGCCCTTCACGGAAAGGGTGTCTTCCGCCAGGCGCTCCCGATTGATAAGATCCCGGCCGTACTTGGCCACCAGGGGCTGCAGATGACGCCCGTCCTTGGTGAGCTCGTAGAGGGTCAGGCGACTGACGTCCAGAGCGCCCTGGACGACATTGGCAATGATGGGAAGGGCTTCGTGGAGCTCGA
>JBIJDL010000442.1:0-5356 GCA_044344195.1 Candidatus Hydrogenedentales bacterium | reverse complement strand
GAATGGATTCCCTGGGGTGCCGGGACTATTGGCGGTGGAACACCGATATCAACGAGTCCTATTGGGCTGGGGCCATCGGAAGGTGTTGAGATATACAAACAATTGAAGGACCTTACAGAAGATCACAATAGGCGGAATACGGAGGCATTTAACGAGTTGTTTCCCAAAGCTTCGTGTCCTATCGATGCTCCACCATACTATTAGTTAGATAGGATGCCAAAATTGCAACACTATCAAAGGTTCCTCCTGTGAGACACAAAGTCGCCTATTTTATATTAACGTTGCTATTAGCGCTTTCTCTCGTTCTGCATTTCCGGGATCCTGACGGCTGCTTAAAAGTCGTCTACAAGGCCGATGGAAAGGGGACCTTTTACGCGCACGTTGGATCCGCGGGGCTGACAGAGTTGACAAGGGATGATGACAATGACGGGATTTATGAGCTCCATGACTATTCAGTTGAATTGCCTGGTGGAATGTTGGCTACGCTTACTATTTTAAATCCGAATGACGGCTCAATGCCAGAGGGAATTGGCATGCGATTTGGCGACCTTGAAAGCCAGTATCGGAATGTAATCGTAACAATGTTAGATCCGGATTCGTCCGGCGTGTACCATGCTTGTTCCGTAAGCTTTCTTGGGGGAAGCGACAAGAACAAGGTGACGCATTCCGATTGGGATTTGGATGGCCGATTTGATGCCCAAAAGCTTGCAGGCCAAGAACAGTGGAGTGTGATTTACAATGGCCAATGGCTACCTGTACTGCCTGATAAGCCGTTCGACTTTCCAAAATTTGTCACCGTAATGCTAGAAGAGGTAGAAACGAAACTCGTGTTTAGGGATGGCGAATTCTTCCCGGCCGACTGAGGTATTTCCAACACGTCCATTTCTGTTCGTTTTCTCATTCGGAAAAAATAGGGAGAGGCGCCGGGATAAGTCGGCAAGATGTTGGGAGAGAAAGTCTTCCGCCACGGCGCATTTGCGGCGCGCCTACGACTTACAGTGCCTGCGCGTGAAGCCGCAGGGCGCTGGGCGTGATCGTGTTCAGGCGGTCAATGCAACACCCCACCGACGGTCGGGTCGCCGGGCACGTCGAGAATCTGGACGCTGGAGATGGTCTTCATCGTCTTGTGGTCCTGGAAGGTCCACACCACCTTCTTGTCCGGGGTGACTTCGATGAGGTGGGGGGCTTTGCCGAACTGATTGTGTCCGACCCAGTTCGACAGGACCGTGTTCCCGTTAGGGAGACGGTGGATGCCGGCGATAAACTTGAGGGAAATGCCCGGAAGCTCGTCATGCTCCACTTTCCAGACGACCCTGCCGTCCGGGTCCACTTCCATGACCATGGCGGCCTGGTGCATGTCGCCGCAACTGATCAGGGTGTTGCCGTCGGGCAGGCGGATGGCCGTGTGGGGGCCGTCGGGGGGCTCCCCGCCAATCCGCCCTAACCCCATACTCGCCAACCCCTTCCCCGTTCAGCACTGCAACGTCCGCACCTTACCTATAGGGGAGGTCCATAAATCCTCCCCACAACCGGACTCATTTTCAGGGAGGGAAAACCCCATGCAGACGACCCGACGCTACGACCCCACCAAGGATGCCAAGTTCCACGTTTCCATCGCAAAGACCGAAGGGGACTGTCCAACTCGCAAGCGCACCGGACGAGATCACAGCAACTGGGACTATAGAGCCAACCCAGGCGTGCGACACGACCTTAGGACTGTCCCCCGCAGTTAACTTCGCGGGACGGTCCCGAACGCGCAGCGGGCCTCGACGCGCCACAGTTGGTCTGTTGGATAGCCGGGCTTCATTCCCGTCTTTCTAGTACCCCTGCGTTCAGGACAGTCCCGTCGTCCCGCGTTCACGGAGTCCCACAGGTGACCGTGTAACGCCCCGGTCCGGCGGTGAACACGTAGGTCGCGTTTTCGGCCCTCCGCGGAAGGTCGGGCGTGGCCGTTGGGGGTCCCGAATTCTCGGGGATGACGATATCGGCGGTGGTCTCCGGCGGAATCGTGACCTCCAGCGAGAAGGAATCGGGGCTTCGTTTCCACGCCACCTCGATGCGGCCACGGGGTCCGTCGAAGTAGCCTTCGGCCTGGGTGAGATCGCCTACGGGGTTCGGGGCGATGCGCAGGTGCTCGAATCCGATGCTCCTGTCCGCCTGCCGAATGCCGAGGAGGTAGCCCTGAAACCATTCCTGCACTTGGCCGAACATGCAGTGGTTCAGGGACTCGCCGGGCTTGTCCCAGCGTTCGGAAAGGGTCTTGAGGTTGTATTTCCGCAACATGACGCCATAGCCGGGCGGGTCGGTGCGATTGAGGATCTTGAACAGCACATCGGAGCGCCCACCCTCGGCCAGGCTCTGGACGAGGAAGCGGAAACTCACTTCACCAATAGTGGGCCGGTACGCCATGGACTCCACCGCCGCGACGAGGTTCTCCAGCACGGCGGCGCGATCCTCGTCGGGCACCAGATGAAAGAAAAGCCCCACAGCCAGGGCGGTCTGGCTGCCGGTCGAGACCGAGTGGGTGCCGCGGTCGTAATACGCGGCCAGGAAATCCCGCTTCACTTCCCCCGCGAGGGCGGTGAATTCGCCAGCGACGTCGGGTTTATTAAGCAGCGTCGCCACCGCCGCCATGATGCGTGCATCGTCGAAGAGCATGGCCGTCGCGGTCAGTTCCGGCGGCGTCAGTTGGGCGGGGCCTGCATGGCCCTTCTCGGGGGTCCAGTCGTACCAGTCGCCGAGGCCGGCCTTGGCGAGCCCGTTTCCGTCTCGGGTGCTCGCGAGATAGCGGGTGTAGCGAAGCATGGTGTCAAACTGCCGCGCCAGGATCTCCCGGTCACCGTACCAGCGATAGAGGAACCAGGGCAGTTGCACCGAGGCGCTGCCCCACTCGGCGGATTCGAAGAATCCCCCTTCGAAGCGCGTGTACTCCGGGGCGATGTCCGGCACGAGGCCATTGTCGAGCTGCGACTCCGTGGTATCGCGGCAAATCTTGCGGTAGAGCGACGCGATGTCGAAGTGGTAGGCGATGGAGGGGCCCATGAGGTGGGAAACTTCGAGCCAGCCCAGCTTTTCACGGTGGGGGCAGTCCGTGAGCACGCTCTGGAGGTTGCTGCGGACCGAGCGGGTGATCATGGCCTCGATGTCGTTCAGCAGGGCATTGTCGCACTGAAACGCGCCGACGGGCCGCGCCGAACTGGTGACGAAGTCGGCGCCGATATCCAGCATCACTGGTCGCGCGCCAGGTTCGGCAACCTCTTCGGGGCGATCGGCCCCTGAGACAAAGAGGTATTGAAATCCGAAGTACGTGAAGCGCGGCGCAAAGAATTCTTCCCCGCCGCCCTTTAAGGTGTACGTGTAAGCGTGGCCTTTCCACGGGGCATCGGGGAGTTCGGAAACCTGAATGGTAACGGATTGCCCCGCCGCGCCTTTCACTCTCAAGATCGGACGCGCCGAAAGGTTCTCGCCAAGATCGACGACGTATTCGCCGGGGCTCTTGCGCGTTACGGCGACCGGTTTCAGCGTGCGCGCCACCTTGACGGGCGGGAAATCCTGTTCCCGCAGCAGCCCGCCGGACCCTTCGACCACACGGACCGGTTTCCAGGCCGCGTCATCGAAGTCTGCCGTGCTCCAGCCGGATTGTTCAAGGCGCGCGTCATAGTCCTCGCCGCCGTAAATGCAACTGAAGGTGATGGGGCTCGGCGCGCTCCGCCAGGTCGCATCGGATTGGAGGGTATCGGCGCCGCCGTCCTCATACTCCACCTTCACCTGGAGCATGAGTTTGGGCTCGCCGAAGGACCCGGTGAATTTCGTGTAGCGTCCGCCGGTGACGTTGTACATGCCGTTGCCCAGCATGACGCCGAGGGCGTTTGCGCCCGGTTTCAGCAGGGTCGTGACGTCGAAGGGGACATAGAGGCAAGTCTTCCGGTAGTTGGTCCAGCCGGGGTCCAGGAAATGGTCGCCGCATTTCTGCCCGTTCAGGTAAAGCTCGAAATGGCCCAGCCCGCAGACCCACGCGGTCGCCCGGACAATCTTCTTGTCCCGGATCTCGAAGGGTTTGCGGAGCAGAGGCAGTTCCGTGCCCGCGCCCGCGATCCATTGGCCCGTCCATTCGACCGGTGTAGTTTCGGCGGCCGGGGCGAGCTGGGTCAGAAGCATCAAAGCGAGAATGCACTTGAAAAGGGTGGACATGGGCGAAACCTCCAGACGATATTCCCCCCGGATTTAACAATGCTTAAGCGGCTGTTGACTCAACCGCGACGCCGGGTCAGCAGACCTGGTGGCAGTCCAGATTCAGGAGTCCCGCCAGCTTTTTCAGGCGCGGGGCGATATGTCCCGTGCCGATGGCCATGTGGTGGGCCGGGCCCTGCTCCGCCCAGGCGTTCACGAAAGCTTTCGCGCCCACGCTGAAGCGGTAGCGGCTGTTGGTGTTGCCAATCTGCAGCACGGGGCCGGGCACGCTTTCGCCCTCGGCAATCAGCAGACGCGCGCTTCCACCCCGGCCCTGCACGATGGAGAGCAGCGTCACGGGGCCATGCTTCACCGTCATCTGGATGGACAGGCCCGTGCCGGGCTTGCCGTGGTACACGGGCAGGGGCACCAGGGCAACGCGGCCCTCGGCGATGGCGGGGTGGGCCGGGCCGTCGTGGCCCAGAAGGACGATATCATCGTCGAAGTCCATGGCGTAGAATTCGGAGAAGCTGCCGCCCGTGCCAAAGAGATCCATGATCTTCATGGCGATGGCGTTCTTGATTTCGCATTCACCGGCCACGGGTACGCTGTGCATGGTCAGGAGCGTATTGCCCGCAATGACGGAGGTGACGATGTTCTCGTACTCGTTCGCGGGCTGGCCTTCGTAGTAGTAGGCCATGGCGTCGAGGCGATTTTTCTTGACGAGGGCGTCGAGCGCCACGGAGGTCCGGGCAGCCCGCTCCAGTTCTACTGCGTTGCACGCGGGCTCCACATCAAAATCCCGCTGGAACTGATCCAGCTTGCTCTGAATTTCCGCGCCGTCCGCCGCTTCACGGTGGCGTCGCAGTTCACACATCTCCAGCAGTTCGAAGTGAACGCCAAAGTCCACGGCCAACTGGGTCATGTCGGAGTAAACATCGAGCATGCCGCAGTAATAGTGGCCCAGAACGCCCACGCGGGCATTGCGCAAGTGGGAGGCGACTTTCGCCGCCGCGACCCAGTCCAGAATTTCCGTCCACGCTTCCGGATCGTCGAGCGTCCCGGTCACCAGGTGGTAGTCGATGCCGGCACGGTTAAAGACCGAGGCGATCTCCGGCGCGGAGCAGGCCTGGCAGTGGGCGAGCCACTCGCCCGTCATTTTGCCGCGATCACCCAGGGCGTTGAA
>JBIJDL010000106.1:0-14569 GCA_044344195.1 Candidatus Hydrogenedentales bacterium | reverse complement strand
GCCTCAGGCGCGGGTCTACGTAATCGGTCAGGAAGACGGCGCCCTCCATTGCCTCTCCTTCGCCGATGGCACCCCACTGTGGAAGAGCGAGCCCATAGATCGCTGCGATGGATCACCCGCCGCAGGCGAGGGCGTGGTTTCCTTCGGAAGCTGTGCCTCGGCTCTTCACGTCATCAGCGCGGAGAACGGTGCCATACTCAAAAACATCGCCGTTGGCAGCGAATCCCAGATCGCGGGCGGGGTGGCGATCCGGGGCAACTCGGTCTTCTCCGGCACCCACGCGGGCGAGCTGATCCATGCGAACCTGGCGACGGGCGAGATTATCTGGACCAATACCGATTGCGTGGCGGAAGTTTTCACCACCCCGGCCGTCAGCGCCGATAAGGTGATTTATGGGGGCATGGACGACATCGTGTATTGCCTGGATCGGGCGACCGGCAAGCAGATTTGGAAGTTTGATGCGAAGGGCATGCCAGGCTCGGCGGTCATTGTGAGCGACAAGGTGGTGGTGACGGCGAACGGTGTGCTGTACATGCTGGCGCTCGCCGATGGCAAACAACTCTGGTCCTACGAGGTGAGCGATGAGATAACGCCGCCGTCGATTATCAACGGGATGATCATGGTAGGCGGTAAGGATGGCTCGCTATCCGTCTTCGGCACGGCGCAGGGCTGAAGACTCGCCGTTGCTATAGGACGGATAGTACAGACAGGACAGATTGCTCTCATAGGTCCTATCCGTCACATCCGGCCCATTCGATTGGCACGCTACACCTGCCTTCGTGACAATTATTGAAAGGAATACTCCGTGACTCATCCAGGCACCTTGCTTGAACTCAACGACGTCTCCAAGACCTACAACGAAGCCGACGCTTCGACCGCTATCCTGAAGGGTGCCAGTCTCTCGGTCTCCGCCGGGGATTCACTAGCCATCGTGGGTCCCTCCGGTTGCGGCAAGAGCACCCTGCTCAACCTCATCGGCCTTCTCGATTCGCCCAGCAGCGGCACGCTCCAATTCAAGGGCGAACGCCTCGACGGGTTCAACGAAGAACAGCGCGCGGCTTTTCGCAATCGCTCCATCGGCTTTGTGTTCCAACACCACCACCTTTTGCCACAATGTACCGCGCTGGAGAATGTGCTGGTGCCCACCCTCGTCAGCAAAGACACGACCCACGCGGCCGAACGCGCCGAAAAACTTCTGGTGCGCGTTGGCCTGAAGGATCGCATCCACGCGCGGCCCGGACAACTCTCGGGCGGCGAGCGACAGCGCGTGGCCGTGGTGCGCGCACTGATTAACCAGCCCGCATTGCTTCTCGCCGACGAACCGACGGGTTCCCTCAGCCACGAGGGCGCGGACGCCTTGGCCACCCTCATGCTGGATTTGAACGCGGAGGAAGGCATGGCGCTCATCGTGGTGACCCACTCCATGGACGTGGCGCGGCGAATGGCCCAGGTCTACGAACTCGCGGACGGCAAACTGCGCGGGAAGGCGGCCTGATGTTCTCCCTGATCCGCAACAGCCTCCGCCACTACTGGCGCATGCACCTCGGCGTGCTTGCGGGCGTGACCCTCGCCGCCGCCGTCCTCACGGGCTCGCTGCTCGTGGGCGATTCCGTGGACTACTCCCTCCTGCGCTTCGCCAAGCAGCGCCTGGGTAACATCGACCACGCCATCAGCACGCGCACGCAGTACTTCAGCCAGCGCCTGGTGGAGGCCATCGGCACGGACGCAAAAATCCCCACGGCGGGCGCGCTGCAACTGCGCGGCATGGCCATTCGCCAGGGTGCCACGACGGAGGACCGACGCCAGATCAACCGCGTTGAGGTCATTGGCGTGGGCGAAGATTTCTGGCCGCTGGCTGCAGACTCCACACTGGCCCTCGGGCCCAATGAAACGGCCATCAATACGAAACTAGCCGAGGCCTTGGGGGTAACGGAGGGCGGCGAGATCGATCTGCGCATGGAGAAGCCTTCCCTCCTGCCCCGCGACGCCGGTCTATCCGTGCGCAATGAAGATCGCTCCGTGCGCCAGACCTACACGGTCAAAAAAGTGCTCACCGACGACGAAATGGGCCGCTATAGCCTTTCCGCGAGTCAGATCGCGCCCTACAACGCTTTTGTGAATCGCGACGCGCTCCAGGCGCAGGTGGCACTCGCGAATCGCATCAATTTGCTCTTCAGCAGTGGCGAGATGGCCGATGGCGCGCTCGATGAAGCCCTCGCCCGCGTGTGGACCCCCGAGGACATCGGCCTCGCCTTCGACACGCACCCCAGCGGCGTGGTGCAACTGAAATCGGAGCGCATTTTCATTCCCGCGGAACTCGCCACCGCCGCGCAGGAAATTCCCGGCGCGCAGGGTACCCTCACCTATCTCGTGAACGGTTTTTCCAAGGGCGAGCACGCCACGCCCTACTCCTTCGCCGTGGCGGGCGCCGTGCCCCCGGAAATGAAGGACGACGAGATCATCATCAACCGCTGGATGGCGGATCAGATCCAAGCCGCCATCGGCGATACGATCACGATGACCTATTCCGCGCTGCTGCCCTCGAACAAGTTTGAAGAGCGCAGCCGCGACTTCAAGGTCAGCGCCATCCGCGAGATGGCCGATCTCGTGACCGAGAAAGAGCTAACGCCGGTCTTCCCTGGTCTCACGGATGTGGACAGTTGCGCCGACTGGGACGTGGGCATGCCCATGGACGAGGAGAAGCTGAACGACAAGGCGAACGAGGACTATTGGGACGCCTACAAGCAGACGCCCAAGGCTTTCGTGACGCTGAAGACGGGCCAGGAACTCTGGGGCAATCGCTTCGGCGATCTCACGAATGTGCGCTTCCCCGCCGCGCCCGACACCATCACAAAGGTGAGCGAGCACCTCAAGCAGCACGCCGATCCCGCGCGGACCGGCCTGGTTTTCATTCCCGTGGAGGCCCAGGCACTCGCCGCCGTGCAGAAGGCCATGGACTTCGGCGGACTCTTCATCGGCATGAGCTTTTTCCTGATTGTCGCGGCACTCCTGTTGACCGGACTGCTTTTCGTCTTCGGGATCCAGCACCGCATCGAACAAATCGGCATGCTCCTCGCCCTGGGCTTTCGGCACAAGCAAGTGCGGCGGCTCTTTCTCGCCGAGGGGGCGATTGTGGCTGTCGCGGGTTCGGTACTCGGCGCGGCGTTAAGCACACTTTACACGCGCGGACTGCTCCACGGCCTTGCCACCTACTGGCAGGGCGCGCTGGCCAATTCGTCCATCCAGTACCACGCCACCTTCGGCAGCATCGCGATAGGGGCCCTCATCAGCCTCGCGTGCGCGTTGCTCACCATGTTCTTCGCCCTGCGCAAGTACATGAGCAAGCCCGCGCGCGAACTGCTCTACATGGATTTCTCCCAGTCCCTGGAAACCAGTCGCGAAGGCCGGGGACGGCGAGCCACGCTGTA
Source organism: Candidatus Hydrogenedentales bacterium (assembly GCA_044344195.1). GTDB lineage: Bacteria > Hydrogenedentota > Hydrogenedentia > Hydrogenedentales > JAEUWI01 > JAEUWI01. The sequence continues at coordinate 11,141 of JBIJDL010000106.1, read as the reverse complement.
CATCGGCGTCGGCGGTGTCGCCCTCGCCGCCATCATCATGGCCCTGCCCCTCGTCATCGCGGTGCACAACGCCGCGCTCCTCGGCTTCGGCGCGGGCACCCTGTTGCTTCTCTCAGCCTTCTGCCTGTGCCGATGGAAGCTGATGTCCATGGATCACGAACACGCGGGACGCCCCTTCACCTTCGCCGCCCTCGCATTACAGAATGTATCGCGCCGTCGCGGTCGCAGTCTGGCCACCATCGCCCTCCTCGGCGGCGGTGCCTTCATGGTCTTCGCGGTGTCTTCCATGCACGAAGATCTCCACGCCTCCGCCCACCTGCGCTCTTCCGGCACCGGCGGCTACAGCCTTCTCGCGGAATCCACCTTTCCCTTGCTGGAGAAGCCCGAATTCATCGCGAAGAGCGACACGCTCTCCGCTGCCGCGATCAAGGTGCGCGATGGGGACGACGCAAGCTGCTTGAACCTGAACCATTCGCAACAGCCGGGCGTACTCGGTGTGAACGTGGCCGAGTTCGCGGCGCGCAAGGGCTTCGCCTCCGAGGCGACCGCCGCCGAACTCTGGGAGCGCCTGAACGTGAAGTTGGAAGACGGCGCAATCCCCGCGCTCGCGGGTGATGCCAACACCGCGATGTGGACACTGAAGAAAAAAACGGGCATCGAAAAGGGCGACTACCTGATCTATCAGGACGAAAGCGGCGCAGAAGTCAAAGTGAAGCTGGTAGGCGCGCTGCCCATGCGCCTGAGCGTCTTCCAGGGCAAGATCCTCATGAGCGACGAAAATTTCACGCGCCTCTTTCCCGCCGAAGACGGCTACCGCATGCTCCTCATCGACGCGCCCAAGGACGCTCTCGAATCAACCATACAAAGCCTCAACCGCGCGTACGACCGTTTCGGCCTCGACGCCATCCCGCCCGTGGAGCGCATTCTCGAATTCTACGCCGTGGAGACCACCTACCTCGCCATGTTCCTCGTCCTCGGCGGACTCGGCCTGGCCATCGGCAGCTTGGGCATGGGCGTGGTGGTATTGCGCAACCTTCTGGAGCGGCGCGGCGAACTCGCCATGCTCGGCGCGCTGGGCTACCCCCACCCCGCCATCATCCGCATGCTCTACATCGAGTACGGCTTCCTGCTCCTGGCGGGACTCGGGACAGGCATCGTCGCGGCGTCCCTGGCGATCATCCCCTCCTTCTTCGCCACGAACTCCCAGGTCAACGTGAGCACGCAAGTCCAACTGGCCCTGTTGGTTTTCATCGTGTCCGTAGGGTGCACGGCTACCGCAATTTTGTTGGGCTTCCGCCGCGAGCGCTTCGATGCGTTGAGGAGTGAATAGCGGGAACGCGGGTTTTCCTACCCGCGTCTTGTGCAGCGAAGCTGCGCAAATTATCACGGACTGGAAAGTCCGTGCTCCCGCTTACCGCGCGAACCAGCGCATGGCGTAGCGGCCGTTGCTTCGGTTGAATTGCAGGGTGTAGGGATCGTTCAAGAGCCGCGCGCAGTAGCCGTCGGTGCGGGGCATGAGCCAGCCGAAGTCCCAGCCTTGGCTCGTATAGCGCAGGGGGACGGCGGGTTTTACCCGCACGGTGGGGATGGTGCCCGCGATGAAGAGTTTCTGGGCGGTGTAGTAGTAAGCGGATCCAACGTTTACGAAGATCTCGTGATCGGGCGAGGGCTCCCCTTCTTTCGCGAGGTCGGCGCAGAGACCGCGAATCGCCACTTTCAATTCGCAGCCCTGCGAGAAGGCCTCGCCCAGCGTGTCTACGGAGCCGCTGACGACGGACCCATCGGGGTTGTGCGAAAGCAACTCCTGCCAGTCGTCGCGCACCAGGTAACGAAACACGTTGAAGTCGTAGATGAAATTGCTGCTGGGCGCGTTGGTGCCCACGTCGAAGCTGTCCTGCTGGTGGTACTTTGGCATGGTCGAGTGATCGTCCAGCGGCGATGGGCCCGGCGTTCCCATGGCGGGCGGCCCGTCGAGAAAGGGCCGGGCAATGGCCTGCTGGCCGTCCTGGTTGTACATGAAGAAGGACATGGACGGGCGCGGACCGAATCCATCGGGCAGACTGATGGGCTGGCGCAGGGTCATGATGCCCGCGACGGCCTTATCCTCCAGGAGGTAGGTGGTGCGGAACTCGGCCACCTCGCGAATCAGCTCGGTGCTATCGGAGTCCGTGTCGATGTGTTCGTTGTGGATGAACTCGGTCTGGACCTGGAGGTCGGCACCGCGACGGATGGCATCGGCAAGGGCTGCGTTGCTTCCGGCAGTCACGTTGCGCTGAGAGTCCAGCGCTACGGCACACTTCCATTTCGATTGGAACACGGGGCTCTCCTTTGTGGGGCTGGCGGTATTCTTCTCCGTGGCACGTTCATCACCAAAGGCATTGGCAATAGGCCAGAGCGCAGCAGTGGCCGCCGCGCCTTTCAGCATGGCACGCCTCCCGAGTTCATTGTTCGACTTCATTGAGATCCTCCTGGCCTGACCGATTTATGTTCGCATTCGAAAAAGTGCGTCTACAATTCCCGATCAGGGCAACTCCCTCAGCACTCGAAAACCGGTATTGTAGCGTATCTCCCGAGGATCTTCGCCTCGGCTTTTTCGCAGTACTCGAATCCAGGTCGCACTTCGTGACGGATGTTTCGGATTCCCCTCTGAGTAGACATACCCCCGGCAGACCGCTTTCTCGTAAGATCCGTCATTCGCGCCTGTCGAATAGGTTGGTGTCGCAAGGCCGTGCAAGTCTTCTGATCTCCGTATCTGATCTGCGTCCATATACTCATAGTAGTAGTTTCCGCACCATTCCATCGCGTTTCCCAAAATATCATTGACCCCTTCAGGCGTTAAACTTTCCGGATGATTCCCCACCGGAATAACGCCTGGGCTCGGACGATATGACTCCAACTGCATATAGCGAGTCCGCATCCATGGGGACGGAGTGCATACGCGTAGGGACTGTGTCCGCAGCCAGCTTGAGCGCATGTGCGGTCCATTCCCATTCCATTTCTGCAGGAAGTCTATACGTTGCCCCATTTCGCTTTGACAGCCATTCGCAGTAGCGGCGTGCCCCCTCGTAGGTTACGCATGTAGCGGGATCAAACTCGAAACCTTCGCGTGGAACATATTTCTCACCACGCTCCTCGATTGTAGTACGCATTTTTCTAGTGTCTACCACGATAAGATCCGCAGGATTCTTATCGGGAGATAGTTCTGATAAAAACCGGCAGTACTCCGCCGCAGTTACTTCATACTTCCCTATCTCAAAAGGAGGGATGAATTCACGATGCACCGGTCGCGACAAAGCCAGGTCTTCTTTTGTTATCTTTACAACGCCAAGTTGAATTTCATTGTCCGCGGTGTTCGGCGAGCCCATATCAAAGCTGCCGCCGGGGATTGACACCAAAGCGCCAATATCGTTTGGCACCGAAAGTTGTGACCGAATGTAAAGCTCGTCCTCATAGGTGGCGAAGCGATCAAAGAGAACGCATCCTTGAAACAGGCTAATGCATGCTAATAGAGCTGCAGAACTCTCCACCAAACGAACCGACAGCGGACACAAAGCGGCACCTCCAGAGGCGGTAGCTTTAGTTATATATTGGCTTGACAACATCAGGAATTGGCAGTACCGGAACATCCCGTGTTTCCCATCAACCCAGGGTAAAGCAATGACACATAGTCGCGACAAATATGTGGTCTGTATTTCTTGTACATGGAGCGACTTCATCTACGTACGCTCTAGCCACGCTTTCGAAGCAGAGCTTCGGGGACTGCATTCCCAAGGGGACCTTGGGAACGAGTGCGTAAACGGTGCGCCGTGGGCGCATACACGGGTAGGAATACCCGTGCTCCGTATTACTCGACCACCTTCCTATACTCATCCACTTTCAAGCCAATCTCGCCGAAGGGAATAGGCTCGAAGCCGGGAATCAGCCCGAAAAGCTCCGCGCCGTCTTTCAGCATGAAGTTCTGGGCCTTGTAGTCCACAAAGCCGGGATCTTCCTGGGTCACGAAGCTGTCTTTTACCGTCCAGTTTCCGTTGACAAGATTCTTGGTTTTCACGGCAACGTTTCGCGACGCATGATTCAGGCGCAGGCCGCTTTCGTATTCCATGTAACCCTTAAGCTCGGGATAGCGGTCGGTGAAGGGCGCTTTCGTGATGTCCACTTCCTCCAGCAGGTTGCCCTGCCAGAGGGGCTCGCTCAGCCACTGTTTCCATAGCGCATCCGGCCAGGGCGCGGAGCCGAGGGCAAGTCCGCACTCGATGAAGATGTTATTGGTAACAATGTTGTCGTGGCCGCCGTGGTTGAATACCGCGCCAAAACTGCCGCCGGATGCCTTGTAAAAGACATTGCCATGAACAATCTGGCCGCCGTCGCCGTCGTCGAAATAAATCGCGCAACTGCCATGGGCCATTTTGCTGCCGATCTCGTGCCAGTAATTGTGTCGTATTTGGGTGCCGCGATGGGACGGATTGCGGCCCATGTAGAAGGCGCCGCAGTCATCGGAGTTCATGCTGACGTGGTGCACATCGTTGAACTCAAACACGTGGTCATTGCCGGACACGAGAATCGCCTGGTGGGGCGCGTCGTTAATCTCGTTGTGCGCCACGTAGATGCCCACGCCCCCCATCACGATGTTGTAGGCGGCGGTGCGCATGCGCTCAGACACGCGGTAGATGTGATTGTTCACCACTCGATGCCCGGAGGGCGTGAGGGTCTTTCGATCACCGCCGCTGATGCTGAGGCCGCCGGTGCCGTTGTTGTAGATGTCGCAGCTTTGCACGGTGTGGTCCGTGCCGCCGTCAATCACCGCGCCGATGAGTCCGGCGTTGCGAAGGCTGCATCCGGCGAGGGTCACGCCTTCGCCGCCCGTAACCGATAGTGCGTTGCCCGCGCTGTACTCGAACGTGAGACCCGTGAATTTAAGATGGGACGCGCCGTTCAAAGCCACCAGCGGCTCGACGGTAAGTGAGAGGACGATTTCGGCCCCTTCCAGTGCGGCGGGAGGCCAGAAGTAGAGCGCCTTTTCCGCGCGGTCGATGTAGTACTCGCCCGGGGCGTCCAGCTCCTCCAGCAGATTCACCGCGCGATAGCGGCGCGGCGCGGGGTTGCCGCTGCCAATGCCGTAGACGTGCTGCGACCCAAGGGTGATCTGGCGCGTAGCGGGATCGATGGACTTCACGCGGATGGTCTCGGAGGCCCAATCGAAGCACCAGTAGCCTTCCAGCCAGAGGTCGGCGACGTTGGCCCAGCGTGCCTGGTGATCCCCGCTATAGGTAAAGACGCCGAGGGCATCCGAAGCAAAATTCCGCCAGGGCGCGGGCCCGCTCTCGACGATGGTTTCAATTTCAGCCCAACCCTCGTTGGGCCACTGGGCCAGGGTCATCCGCGCGCCGTTGAAGAAGAGCTCTGGCACGGGCTGGGCGCTGCGGAAGGCGTCGGGCACATCGCCAAGCGTAGCGATGGCGGAAAGGTCCGCCTGCCGCACGGTTGCGCGGCCTTCCTCCGGGATGCGCGCCAGCACGGCGGCATCACTCACCGCGACAAAGGCCTCGCCCGCAAGAAAGTGTCCCCCATGGATCCGGGCCTTGCCCGCGTTAACGGCGCTATACGTTACCGGAGCCTCCGCCGTGCCGCTGTCTTCTGCAGAAAATGGTACGGACGCTGGATGGGCGTACACGCCGTCGTGGAGCCACACCGTGTGGGGACCCGCACCGGCGGCCCGCACGGCATCGCGCGCGGCACCCAATGAGGCGAAGGGCGCGGCCTCGGTGCCTGGGTTGGTGTCGTTACCCGCGGGAGCGATGTGAAATTCCGAGGCCCAGGTGCTTGTGAAACAGACGGTAAGTGCCCATGCTACTACTAAACGCATTCGAGGACCTTTCATGGTATTGATTCGCGACCGACCGATGTCGTATCGGGTGTGCGTTGCAGCTAGAGACTATACACCGCCGTACCCCTTCGAAACATACTCCAGATATACGGTATTACCCCAAACTGGCAGTCGCTATGGACACGACGAGTTTATTCGTCAGGATGCGCAATATTTTCCGAAAGTAGACGCGCGATTCGCCGCTCTGAATCTCTGGACCAGAATCCGTCGCCGCAAGTCTCGCAGAAATTGCCGTCGAGGCCGGAAATCTCAATGGATGAATATCCTGCGGGGGTGAATCGTTCACTTTGCCCTTCCAGCGGACGCATGCTCCGCTTGGCACCGCAAGCGGGGCAATCAACCCAGTCGCTTTCAGGCATTTCGTTCAACCTCCGATTGCTATCGAGCGGCGATTGGGATCGCCTCCTATTTCGGACTCCACAGAAACACCCGGCGGTGCAGGCCGCCGCGAACGCTTCGACCGGGAATCTCCAGATCCACGAGCACGGCAACGCTGTTCTTCTCGCCGGGGCGGATGAGATCGCTGACGTCTACGTCGAAGGGATACTTCGACTTGGGCGCGCCGCTGCGCGTGGGCATGTCGGAATGGACGGGCCGCATCACGCCGTTAACCCAGACCCAGACGGCGGTGTTGTAGACGCCGCCGAAGGTGAGCCGATACTTCGTCCCTTCGCTGGCGGCGGGCACGTCGAACTCGGTGCGGTACCAGGCCTTGCCCCAGAGGTTCCAGCTCTTCTCGTCCTGATAGCCCTGGGTCTCCCAGGACTGGGTCACGTCGATGGGCTTCCAGCCGCTTTCCACGCCGGGGAGATACCACTGATAGAGCGTGCCGATATCTTCCGGGTCCAGTTTGAATTCCCACTCTCGGGGCAGCATGGCCACGAGGGTACCTTTGGCACCCGAAGTTCGATCCAGAAGTTCCCGATAAATTTTCAGGTGTGTTTCCAGGCTGGAGGACTCAGCGACGGCGATTTCCGGGGCAATAGGAATCAGTCCGGTCCGGATGGTTGAGGCTTCTTCGCGCAGGGCGAGCATGCCTTCGCCGTGCTGGATGGCGTTGGCGAAATCCCCCTCCACGACAGCGGATTCCATGGCCAGGAAGGCCATCATGTGGTCGTGAGCCAGTCGCAGCACACGGACGCGCTCGCGATAGGGTTCGCCCAAGGCCTTTTGCGTGGCAGAAGCCATGAGGGTATTCAGCTTCTCTTGAATCTCAGGCAGGATGAGACGCCACTGCATGAGTTCGCCCCAGCGCTCGTGGGTCGTGGTGGCCTCCACTGCCTCTTCGAGCGTCCAGATGTACTTTTCGACAGCTTCGCCGGCCGCGCCATAAAACTGCTGGCAATACTCGCGCACGAGCGCGTCCACGTTGGCGTCCGCGTCCCACATGAGGCGGGCGCGGACATAGTAATTGAGGTGGGTCACCATCCAGGCGTTGTTGCCCTCGGTCCAGAATCCCCAAACACCCTGATCGCGAAACCAGGGAAGGTCATGCTTGATGCAGTGGAGGGCGGGGAATGGCAGGTTGTCCACGGCCTTGCCGGGGTCGTAGTCATAGATGATGATGGGGTCGATGGCGTCGGTCCAGCGCTTGAGCACCTGCTGGTAGTGGATGCGCTGCCAGCAGCGCGGATCGCCCGTGCGGTGGATGTTGCAGGTGCCGAGCATGGCGGACTGGATGCCGAGATTGGGCGAGAGCGGCCCGGTGGATTCGGGTGGACGGACACGGTTCGCGTAGCCGTTGGTGAGCACCCAGCGCTCCGGGAACTCCTTGTATACTTCGGCAGCGACCTGATTGGCAAAATGAAACCAAAGATCGCTCAGGCTCGGATCCCCATAGCCCTTGCCCACGAAACCGGGGAAAAAGCGCTGACAGTTCTTGCAATAGCACATGGGATGGCCGTCGGGCGGCGCAAAACCAAAGGTGAGCATGTCCGGGTCTGCGCGGAATGCGTACTTGATCGTCTCCGCACCGATGCGGACACCCTCGGGCTCGGTCATGCACAGCATGTCGCGCAGGCGGTTGCCTTTCTCGTCCACCGCGTAGATCTCCGGGTGGGCGTCGAAGTACTGGTCGGCGGGCGCAAGCAACGTGATGGAGCCGTCGCCGGGCAGGCTCAGGTCCAGCTTGGTGAGTTTGTTACGGTCGTACCATTGGGTGAAGTCCGCGCGGTCCTGCTCGCTCACCGGCATCCAGCCAGAGTACCAGATATCTCGAATGCGGAAGCTGGGCCTCTCCACCCGATCGATCGCACCAATCTTGATGGTGGGGCTTACGGGTAATACTTCACCGAAGCTACCGGGGAAGAACCAGCGGCAACCGATATCCTGTTCGAGGAAGTCGTAGACGGCGAAGAGCGTGCCGCGATAGTTCCAGTCTTCATTCCCCGCGAGCACCAGGTTTGAGCCCACGGTCTTGACGAGGATCGCCTCCTCGTTCATCTGGGGCGTGTGGCCGGAAGGGACCACGATACCGAGGGCTTCAACGGCTTTGCTCCGTCCCACGAGGATTCGGGTGCCTTCGCTTGCTTCAGACTCCTTCACCACGAGCAGGGTCGCACCGCTGATGCGCGCGAGCGTATCGCTCAGCGCCTGGGCCGCTTCGAGGGCTTGATTCGTGGGCGCGTCCGCCACGACGATGGAGGCGCGAGGCTGGCCGTCTTCTGTGAGCAGGAGCTCCGCAGGGGCGGGGCCGGCCATTGCTCCAAGGGCACAGATGAGGACGATAACATTCCACGGTTTTCCAAGCATGATTCAATCGCTTTCTGCACAGCGGCGGTCCATAAGCATAGCGTTGAATTGTCGCAGAGCGATACCGGCAATTTCCAAGCGAGTCGATATCTCGCGTTCGACCCCATCCGCACCGTTGAAGCCGTCATCTAGCCTTGCTATACTCGTGGGTGCCGATGCAACTGGCGGGCCCCATGCCCCACTTTCATTTCCGCCGCCTGCCCCCCACCGCCCGATCACCGGTCGCAAGGTAGAACAAGGGGAATCACCGTATGCGCGTCAATAACACTGCCAAACGATCCGGGTGCGCCCTTTGAGACTGCATTCCCTGTTCAGATTTGTTGTGGATCTGCCCGAACTACGGGGCGTGGATCTAGACAGCCCCGCCATCGTCCCGCTACGCGCCGCCCTTGTCCGGCGCAAGGGCTTTTTGTCGGCCATTTACCGTGACTGGTACGCCCGGCTGGCTGCGGCCGCGGCTGGCGGCCCCGAGGGAAAAAGAGTTGAGATCGGCTCCGGTCCGGGCTTTCTCAAGACACGCATACCCGACCTTGTTTCGTCCGATCTGGTGTTGGCCGACTCGGTCGACATGGTTTTTTCGTGTGAATCCATGCCCTTCGCCTCAGCCAGTCTGTCTTCACTATTCCTGGTGAACGTATTCCATCACATCCAGCACCCGGCGGAGTTTCTGCGGGAAGCGGAGCGGTGCCTCCGGCCCGGCGGCCACGTCGTCATGATTGAACCTTGGAACACCCCCTGGAGCCGCTTGATATGGACGAGGCTCCACCATGAAGCTTTCGCACCCGACGCCGGATGGGACCTGCCGGTCGACACCCCACTCTCCGCGGCGAACGGCGCTCTGCCCTGGATCGTGTTCGAACGAGACCGCGCGATCTTCGATGCGACCTTTCCGAAATTGCGCGTGACGAGTGTTCGGCCCTTCATGCCGGTCGCGTACCTGCTCTCAGGCGGCGTGTCAATGCGCACGTTCGCACCCGGATTCCTGTACCCGCCGCTCCGCCGCGTGGACGCCCTGTTCGACCGCCACGGCCTCTTCGCGCAGATCCAACTGACGCGTACCGACTAGCATCGTGGCGTTAGGTCCGCAGCCTGCGAAACGCCTCCCAGCACATCCGGAGCATCGTCAGGCCATTGCGGAGCCGCTGGGTCATTTTGGTTTCCCCCGCTACCCGTTCGCGGTACAGCACCGGATACTCCACGATCCTCAAATTGTGACGTGCGGCCCCGAAAAGCCAGTCATAGTCGCCCCAACGGTCTATGCCTCCGAAGAAGGCACGCGCTTCGAGAATTTTGGGATAATCCCGCCGCCAACATACTTTAGTTCCGCACAAAGTGTCTTTAATAGACTGCGAGAGCAGGTACGAGAACAGCGCCGCGAACATCTTGTTACCCATCACGTTTAAAAAGCGCATCGCACGGTTTTCCATGGGGTAGACAAGCCGCGATCCGTTGATCAATTCGCCTTTGCCGCTAGCCAGGGCTTCGTAGAAACCCGGCAAGTCCTCGGGCATCACCGTCATGTCCGCGTCGAGGATCATCAGCACGTCATGGGCCGCGTCCGCAAAGCCGGCGCGGCAAGCGGCGCCCTTGCCTTCTCCTGGACCCGTGACGAGCCGGATCTGCTTCTCGGGATGCAGTGCGATCTGGGTCCGGATGGCCTCTCGGGTACCGTCAGTGGACCGATCGTCCACGAAGATGATTTCAAGCGCGGAACCCATATCGGGGATGCGGAGCACGAGGCCCTCGATATTGTGCTCTTCGTCCTTGCAGGGTACGCACACCGTCACGGAGGGCGGCGCGCCCGCAGCGGAAAGCTGAAGGGGCCTCAACACCGTATAGTAGAGGAGTGACACATATCGGGCGGGCGGGAAGAGCGGCAGGATTCGGTTGACCGCCGCGCTCACCAGGGGTATCCAGACGGGCAGTGGAAGGCTATAGCCCTGACGCACCTCCTCGAATCCCGTCAGATACGCGAGGTTTGACAGATCGTGGCGCGTGAGCCAGTTTTGGACCGGATGCCGGGGGGCCCAGCCCATCCGTGCCGCGAGGCGAATCACCGGTGCCAGGAAATAGTTATAGCTAATCTGGACAATGCGCGTGTGCGGGGCGCACAATGTTCGGATAGCCCGAAATGCGCTGGCGATGTCCGCGATCTCCGTGGTGCAGTTTATCAGGAGAATGGTATCGAAGGGCCCCTGAATCTTCTCGCAATCGAGGGCGGACAAACACTGAAACTCGATGTGGGGATACCGCTCGGAAGGGTGAAGGGCGCGGGCCTCGTCCACAATTTCCGGGCACAAATCAATGCCCAGACCGTATTGGGGCGCCAGCGCGGCCAGATTCTGCCCCAGGCCGCATCCTATCTCCAGTGTCCGCCCCGGCTCCGGCACAAGCCGCCGGATCAAGTCCGCTTTGCAACGGTAGTAGTAGGCTCGTCGCCGCAGCCAATCCGCATATTCAGGTGCCAGTTCACGGTAGTAGGGCCGGACAATTCCCTCGCGCAACC
>JBIJDL010000684.1:0-3082 GCA_044344195.1 Candidatus Hydrogenedentales bacterium | reverse complement strand
TGGCTGGCACGGATTCTCCTTGACCCGGTTTATTCGCGAAACGTACTATAGCGGAACACCCTATCGAATGCAACCGAAGTTCCCGAACCGGCGAAGGAGAAATGAACGTAAATGCCCCCAGCGTTTCACCTGCCTGAGCCAGGCACCATACCGCCGGTGGATCCCCAAAGCGAGCCAACCCGGTATTACTATTGGCCGTTGATAGGGTGGTTCTATCGAAAGCGGCTCCAGATGATTCTCGACCGCCTCCACGGGCGGCGATACGGGCACCTGCTGGAGGTGGCCTGTGGTAGCGGGATTTTCCTGCCCAGTCTTGCGTCAATTTGCGAAGTATTACACGGGGCGGATTGGCATCGCTACGGGGCTTTGGTTCGGCGCAATCTACGGGCCCTGAGCGTAGACGCGCGGGTCCTGTCCGCGGATGCCCATGCCTTGCCCTACCGTGACGCGGCTTTCGACGCCGTCGTCAATGTGAGCATGCTGGAGCACCTTCACTCGCCCGGCCTCGCTATCGCCGAAATGGTCCGTGTGCTCGCCCCGGGCGGCGTCCTGGCCTTGGGCTTCCCTTGCCGGAATCCGTGGATGGATGCCTTTTTCCGGTTGCTGGGATACAAGCCCCGGGAGATTCACCCATCGTCGCACCGCGACATTCTTGATTCCGTGAGGCAATTGGGCCTGGTGGCGGAGGTACACGCCTTCCCTGCGCTGGTCCCACTGAATTTCGCCCTGTATTGTGTCTGTATAATTAGGGCCTCCGAGCGGGAACGTCATGCGTGATCCGCTGTCCGCCGCTGATGCGCGCCGGAAGGGCCCCGCGCGCAAGGATCAGATCTGGTCATGGCCCGCCTTCGGGCTCGCGCTCGCGCTCCTGCTGCTGGGGTTTGTGGGCTCTTCGCTGTACTATCCCTACTACCACCTGTGGGACGGCGACGCGGTGCCCTGTATCGACACGCTGTTGATAATCAGCGGCCAGCCGCCCGCTCACGTTCACCATACGGCCTTCGGCGTGTACCTCATCCTTGTTCCCCTCGCGCGCGCGGGCCATGCCCTGGGGTGGATCTCACTCGGCGGATTGAACGATCTTGAAACCTCGCTCAGCCCCTACAGCGGCGCGGCGGAGTTTATGACCGGCATGAAACTGGCCTACCCGTTCGTGGTCACGGTGTTGTTGCTGGCCCTGTGGGCCACCCTTGCGTTGACGTTCCGCCCCAGACCGATCGTCGCGCTGGCCCTGCTCATATTTCTAGGGATGCAGGAGGTCATGTTCTGGGGCGCGAGCATGATTCGTTCCGAAACGGCCAGTCTCATGTACTGGGCAATTGCGATGCTATTCCTGGTGTTGGCTGCCCGTTCAGATCGCTTCCCCCGGCGAACCGCCTGCATGTTCGTGGCGGGCCTCCTCTTCGGTCTCGCATTTCTGACCAAGCTTCAAGCCGCGCCCCATGTGGTGATCGGCGCTTTGTTCTACCTATGGCTCACATCCTTCAAGAGCGAGAATCCCCCCGCCGTCGGGCCGCCCGCCGCGCGTTGGACAAGTGCCGCACTCGCCCTGTTCGGACTCGTGACCTTTTCAATTGTAGCCTGGGCCGCCTGGAAGATGCCCCTGGAAATAAGCGGTGCCATGCAGGGAGAGCAGACCTACTTCTGGGCAGGCAACCGCGGTGCCTCCTTCACGCTGTTCCGCGGCGCGGGATTCCCGATTTGGCTGGCACTGGCCACGTTGTCGATACTTTCGGTGGCACTGCCGCGTTGGCGGGGCGCGCCGCCAGCGGCGTTGGCCTGGTTGCACCTGTCCGCGGCGGCGGCCGCCGGATTTGTCGCGGTTTTGTTTTTGCACCTGCTCTTCTTCGCCGATCTCTCTGAGGGCTGGCGCTATCTACTCGTCGACTTCAAGACCGCCTTCCTGCGGGGCCGCGAACAATTCACCGACACCTCGCTCAACAGGAACCACCTCGATCTGCTTCGAATGGCCGAGCATTACCAATGGACGGTGGGCTTGCACTTCGCGCTGTGCGGCATGATCCTGGCTGGCTGGAGGACGGGGCTGGTCGAGATTCCGCGGCGCACCGCCCTAATGACGCTGGCGCTTAGCATGGCGCTCTTGCTCATCTCCTTCTTTTTCGTTCGCTTCCGCGAGAACGACATGCTCTGGGTCCAGATCCCTTTTAATCTGTTCTCCCTCTTCTACGCCGGCGTGCTCTTACAGCGCACACGCACCTTCGAGCGCACCCTCGCCGCTGGCGTAGGCACCGTATTCATCGCCCTGTTCGCCGTCAACGCCATAGACGTATCCACGATTCACCGGCGGATTGACATGAACTACTCGTACTTCGGGTGGAAGGACTTCTGGGTGATGAAGGGCATTTTCGGTGGCCACCAGCCCTATGATCGATGCATGAGGGGCTTCTACACCAACGAAACTATGGCGGATGAAGGCTACCGCCAGGCCCTGCGTTTTCAGGAAAACCGACGCCTCGCAAGTTTTGTCCTCCAGAATCAGCGCGTGCCCCTTATGAACATCGGCTCGGTCTTTGAGGGTTTCCCCGCGTGGCGCAACGCCATGGACTACCGAATTCAGCACTTCTCCCCGCACCTGCGCGAGGCCTTGCTCGTCGACGTCGAATCCATGCCCCGGCGCGATTTCGCGCTCTACGATAAAGAGATGATGCGCAAGCACAACAGCGTTCCTGAAAAATTTGAGCGCCGCCCCGGCACGGACACCATCGTGCTTTCCATTCGCGCCGACGCCGAAACACTCCTGTTCGTCCGCGAAGAAGACGACGCCAACATCTTGGAGGTGCTTAACGACTGGCGGCGCCCCATCGCGGAAGCCACCCCGTATCGAATAACATTATCGAACGGACGCGAGACGTTCACGCACACCGGTATCCGGATACTGAATTATGCGGAGCTTCCCGTCGATGCCGCCTCCAAACCGTACTTTCTTGCGATCGTCAAACGGCACAGCCGCACTGGATAGGTCCAGGGACAGATTTTGGCAGATGGATTTCAAGCTCCCTCTTGCTTAGACTTCCCGCGACCACCCGGCACCGTTGTTATACGCAAGACCAAACTCAACCGG
>JBIJDL010000077.1:0-17717 GCA_044344195.1 Candidatus Hydrogenedentales bacterium | reverse complement strand
CTCTGCGGCAACTCGAAAAAAAAATTCAACAGCACCGGGACACCGAAGTCATGGCATGTCATGCCGCCAATGAAATAGGTTCATGGTCGGGCTCCTAGACTGACTTCATCCTCCCAGCAGTCTCCGTACCCGTTCTTGAAGGGTCGGCACGACTTCCGCTTCAAACCAGGGATTCCGCCGCAGCCACAGCAGGTTTCTCGGCGAAGGGTGGGGCGTGGGAAGCATGGCCGGTCCGAATTCTCGCCAGCGAGAGACAGTCTCTGTGAGGGTCTTGCCTGCGCGGCCGCTGAGATAACAACGCTGAGCATAGGCGCCCACCAGCAACGTCAGTTTCAGATTCGGCAGCATCGCCAGCAGGCGATCATGCCAGAGCGGCGCACATTCTGGTCGCGGCGGGGAATCGCCTCCGCGAGCCCGGCCTGGATAGCAGAAGCCCATGGGGATAATGGCGAATCGGGTCGGGTCGTAGAATGTTTCCGGGTCGACGCCCAGCCACTGGCGCAGCCGCACGCCGCTGGGATCGTTCCAGGGGATCCCGGTTTCATGGACCCGGGTGCCCGGCGCCTGCCCCACGATCAGGATCGGGGCGGCGCTGTGGGCGCGCAGCACCGGACGGGGCCCGAGGGGCAATACTTCCTTGCAATGGGTGCAGCGGCTAACTTCTGCGAGTAGCGCATCGAGCCGCACTTGTAAATCCTGTTCCGTCATGAAATCATAGTACCTCGGAAGTCGAATAAAACTCGATGCTTCGGGGTATGCTTTTCACGCCCCCCGGGCGAACGTCGGGAGAGCGCGCGTCGCGCACACTTGGGAGTAATGACTATGAACGAGTTATGGATGGGTGGCCTGGGCGGCTTCCCGGCGGGGCGACTGGACAGCACGACCGCCTCGCGCGCCCGCAACAGCGAGAGTCTGGCCCTGGAATCGATGGAGAGCGTAAAAGAGCTTCGCCATCAGGTGGAGCGCCTCTCCCTCTTGAATCAGGCCCTCTGGGAGCTGATTCGGGGCAAGGCCGGCCTCACGGACGCGGACCTGGAACGCATGGCCAGTGAGATTGACCTGCGCGATGGTGTTGTCGACGGGAAAATCGGCGGCGGCGCGGTCGCCTGCCCCACCTGCCACCGGGTCTCGAATGCCAAGCACTTTAAGTGCCTCTACTGCGGCGAGTTGTTCGAGAAGCCCCTCTTCGGATAGCCGGAAATTACTTTTGGGTTCCCCGTGACGAACTTGAGGCATAATTTCGGGCTCCCGGTTGTTTATTCTCTCCGGGGCTTGGAACGCATGCTTTCAAGAGCGGGGCCGATTTCTAGACTTTAGCGCCTTCCGGCGCGTAAGATCACGGGCTTTGCCCGATCGGCCCCAGAACACGTCATACAGGAGTTTTTAATGATCACCGAAAGCCAGGTGCTCGACGCCATGCGTCACATAATCGATCCCGACTTCGGAAAGGATATCGTTTCCCTTGGGTTTATCAAGGACATCAAGATCGACGACGGCTCCGTTTCCTTCTCCGTCGAACTGACCACCCCCGCCTGCCCCGTCAAGGAGCAGTTCCAAAAGGCCTGTGAGTCTTCCGTGGCCCAGTTGCCCGGCGTGAAGAACGTCCAGGTCAATATGACGGCCATGAAGCCGAAGGAACGCAGCGGCCCTCGGGTGGACACCCTTAAGAATGTGGGCGCTGTAATCGCCGTCTCCTCGTGCAAGGGCGGCGTGGGCAAGTCTACCGTCGCGGCCTATCTTGCCCGTGCCATCCAGCGGGAAGGTCACAAGGTCGGTTTGCTCGACGTGGACATCTATGGCCCCTCGGTCCCCACCCTTTTCCGGGTACACCAGCCGGAAGTTTACATGAAGAACAACCTCATCGAGCCCATTGTGGTCGATGGGCTGAAGACCATGTCGCTAGGTTATGTCATGGGGGATCGCCCGGCGGTCATGCGCGGACCGATGGTCTCGAACTACACCTCCCAGATTCTCCAGCAGACGGACTGGGGTACGTTGGACTATCTCATCATCGACATGCCCCCCGGAACGGGCGACATCCAGCTTACCCTCGTGCAGCAGGCCTCCCTCGATGGTGCCATCATCGTCACCACGCCCCAGGCCCTCGCCCTGGTCGACGTGGCCCGTGGCATCCTCATGTTCGAGTCCGTGAAGGTCCCCGTGCTCGGCATGGTGGAAAATATGGCCTACTTCCTCTGCGACAATTGCGAGAAGAAACACTTCATCTTCGGCAGCAGCATCGCGACGTTGAAGGCCCGTTTCGGCCTGGACACCCTGGCCCAGCTCCCCCTGATGGCGGGCGTTACCGATGCCTCCACCAAGGAAGCGGGCGAAGATATCGCCGCCTTCCGCGAAATGGCCGAACGGCTTCACCGCGAAGTGGGCAAGCGCCGCCTGGAGCAAGAAGCGGCGCCGGAAGTCACCGCAGGCGATGGCGAGATCATCGTCAAGCTCGGCGACGGTCGCGAAATCCGCGTGCGCAACAAGACCCTCCGCGTTTCCTGCCAGTGCGCTCTCTGCGTGAACGAGTTCACCGGCCAGCCCCTGCTCAATCCGGACAGCGTGCCGGAAGACATCAAGGTGGAGTCCTTCGCGTCTCTGGGCAACTATGCCTTGGGCATCGTCTGGAGCGACGGCCACAGTTCGGGCATTTTCCCCTGGGAACACATCAAACGCGTGGCGGCGCTGTAAGGGTGAGCGGACGGATCGGGGACTTTACTCGGATTCGTCCGCTTTCTCGGGATGAAAAAAGGGTCTGAGTTCGCCGTCCGGCCCGATGTAGTGGGTCGTCTTCGGAATGAAGCTCACAACCTCGCGGCCTCGCTCGAACTGGCGCTTCATGCTGTCGCGCATCATTGCTTGAACATCGCCGCCGTACGAATCCAGTATTTCCTTGCGAGCACGACGTACTTCGTCAATTATCGGATGGTTAGACATCGTTCTGACCTCCTAGTAGTTCGTATGGGGTGCACAAGACTGGCAGCGCATAACCCTGCTTTGGCCACAATCAATTCCAACGACTTTATTATTTCGGCATTGGCGATATGTCTGCAATTCCAGGTGAGCAGATAGTCGACGTTGTGTCGAGATGCAAGTGCCACGTGGGCCGCGTCGGTTCCAGCTTTGGGTGGAATCACACCGCTCTCCAAAATTCGAGCTGCAAGCGCCATTGATTCGCCGTCAACTTCTAGCTCTGGAATACTCTCAAGCACCTGTAGCCGCCGGGCTGCAACTTCAGGATTACCTTTCGAAGCCTCCTGAAGAACGAAATCTGAAACGAACAACCGAAACGCCGATCTCCGGTCGTCCCACCATTGGCGGGTGACGGCCTGCTGTCCCGCGATTATGGGGTCCTTTGATGGTCGCGCCGCGAGGATACTTGGGATTGTCGTCTCAATGTAAACAGTCGGTAGTACGCTCACGAAACCCTTCCGGTAGCGCCCCACCTGACTGCGTTGATGGGTGCCGCTTCTCCTTGAAGTGCTGGTTTTCTATTGGGACTCACGTAACAACTGAAGTATAACACAGCCTCGTTAGGACCTTGGGGAGAGAAAGTCGGTCGCGTGACCCTACCCCGCCGCCGGCCCATTCACCACGCGCTCATACACCTTCAGGGTCATTTCCGCCGTCCTCGCCCAGGTGAACTCCGCCGCGCGCTGTAGTCCCGCGGACGACAGGCGAGCGCGGAGCACATCGTCCCGCGAGAGCCGTTTCAACCCCTCGGCGATGGCCTCCTCGCTCTCGGGATTCACCAGGAGCGCGGCGTCCCCCGCGACTTCGGGCAGGCTGGAGACGTCCGAGGTGAGCACGGGGGTACCGCAGGCCATAGCCTCCAGCACAGGCAAGCCGAAACCCTCAAAATGGCTCGGCCAGACAAAGGCGCGCGCCCCGGTGATTGCGGCGGCAAGATCCTGCTCCTCAATGAAGCCAGGCAGGTGGATTCGGTTTTTGTGTTTTGCCCCGTTGATGGCGGCGAGCATCTCTTCCGGCTTCCAGCCCGTCCGCCCCGCTATGACCAGGTGCTCCGGAATCTCGCCCGCGATACGGTCCCACGCGCGCACCAGTGCGGCGATATTCTTGCGCGGCTCCAGGGTCCCCACATAAAGAAAGCAGGGTTCCGGCAGCTTGTAGCGTTCCCGCGCCGCATCGACAGCACCGGCGCTCGCGGGGCTGAATTGTCCATCCACCCCCAGAGGCACCACATCGATACGCGAATCGGGCACGCCAATCAACTCGCGAAGATCGTGGGCCGTGGCTTCCGAGTCGGCAATGACCCGACCCGCGCGCCGCGCGCTACGGCTGCCGGCCCAACGGTAGTACTCCGCACGCTCCCAGCGAAACCAGTCGGGATGGCGCATGAAAATGCAATCGTGTACCGTGACCACCACGTTCTTACCGCCATCAAGCGGTCCGATGCTGGCGGGATAGTGCACCACGTCGAACTCCGTTGCCACGCGCTGAATCTGCCGTTCCAGCCGGAGGCGCGCCCAGACCCCGGAGGGCTGGAGCTCCAGCGTCACGGAATCGGCCCAGGCTCCGGCCTCGATCCACGAAGGCCACCAGACCGTAAGCGCTAAATCACCTTTGAGCCCGGCCAGGTGGCGGATCAACGCCTCGGTGTAGCGTCCCGTGCCGCTCTGGTTGCCGCCCTGCATGCCATTGATGAGGACGCGCATCTAACGCACGGCCTCGTATCCCCCGGGAACGCCATGACGCGATAGCACCATCTGCCACACGTGGTTATACCGCGCGCGGAAGGAACCCGCGCAGTAGTGGTGATAATAACGCCACATCCGGTAGAAGCGATCACCGTACTGGTCCTGCAACTCGGGCCAGTGATGCTCGAAATTGGCCCACCAGGCCATCAAGGTCTTGTCATAGTCCGCCCCGATGTTGTGTACGTCTTCGAGCACCAGCTTCCCCTCCACCGACGCGCCCAACTGGCCCGGCGTGGGCACCATGCCGCCGGGAAAGATGTACTTCGTCATCCAGGGGTCGCTCCGGCGCACCGGATAGCGCCCCACGATGGTATGGACCAGCGCCAGACCGTCGGGGGTAAGCCAATCGCGCACATGGGCCATGAAGCCGTCGTAATTTTTTCGCCCCACGTGCTCCAGCATCCCGATGGAGACCACGCGGTCCCACTGGCCCGTTAGATCTCGGTAGTCCTTCAGGTGCAGGTTCACCGGCAGGCCTGCGCAGAGTTCATTCGCCAGCACAAGTTGCTCTTTGGAGATGGTGATACCCTCCACCTCCACACCGTAGCGCTCGGCGGCGAATTTCGCGAAGGAACCCCAGCCGCAGCCGACATCCAGCACGCGCATGCCCGGTTGGAGACCCAGCTTCCGGCAGACGAGGTCCAGTTTGTGCTCCTGGGCCGTGGCGAGGTCGGTGGCGTTTCTCCAGTAGGCACAGGAATAGACCATGCGCGGATCGAGCATTTTCTGGTAGAGGCTATTGCCCAGATCGTAATGGGCTTCGGCCACGCGCTTCGAGCGGGACACACTCTGGAGATTCAGGAAGCGCGCGCGGCAATAGGGTATGACCATCCGCCACCAGTCCACCCGATCGGTAAAGTTGGCGACGAGTATCCGATAGAAGAAATCTGCGAGATCCTCGCAGTCCCAATCGCCGTCCATGTAGGCCTCGCCCAGTCCCAGGCGTCCCTCACTCATAAAGCGTTGATATACTTTGGGTTCGTTCACCTGGATGTCCCAGGGGCGACTTCCGTTTTCCTGGATATCCACCACCGCCATGAGGGACATCATGGTGTCGCGCGGCGATCCCGCCACCCTCCTCCGCTTCTGCAATTCGCCAATGTCTTGTGCCATGCACGTGTCCTCAAATATGAAAATTCTCGTCCCCCGCCCGAATGAAATCAGGCCCTGCGCTGCATGGTTATATACCGCCGCAGCGGGTACTTGCAACGGGGCAGTAACTTGACACTTGCGGGTGGGTATGTTAGACTTTGGATATCTGTTAGCACTCTCATAGGCTGAGTGCTAAGGGTGGAAACACGCTATGAGTGAAGCCCGAGATCTGAATGAACGCGAGCAATTGATCCTGCAAGCGGTTGTAAACAGCTATATTACAACCGCCGATCCCGTGGGGTCGCGCTCCGTCGTGAAACGCTTCGACTTGGGGTTAAGCCCGGCCACGGTCCGGAATGTGATGGCGGATCTGGAAGAAATGGGCTATCTGCAGCAGATCCACACCAGTTCGGGCCGGATCCCCACGGATTCCGGCTACCGCTACTACGTGAATTTCCTGATGCAGGCCCACGAGTTGACCCTGCGCGAGCGCAGCCGGATCGAGGACGAGTTCACGGCAAAGTTGAATGATGCCGACGAGGTGCTGCACCACACGAGCCAGCTTCTGGCGCTGATTACGAATCAGGCGGGTCTGGCTGAGGCGCCGAGCGACGATCACGCGTATGTGAATCGCATCGAGATTATGCCGGTAGGCCCGGAGCGGGTGGCGATGTTGATCGTGGACAACTACAGCCGTGTGCGGACGATGACGGTGAATCTGAACGAATCGGTACACCCGGATCGCCTCCAGGTATTGAGCCGCTTCCTGAACGAACACCTGCGGGGCGCGCGGCTGGACGGCCTGGCCCGCACCATCGAATTGCGCCTCAAAGACTTTCTTGACGAGCAGCGTAAGATCGCCGAACTGGCCTTGATGGTTCTCGGGCTTGCGCCCCAGTATCGGCCAGCGCACTTGTTCCTCGAAGGGGCCTCGCGGCTCTTCGAGCAGCCCGAGTTTCAGGACACGGGCAAGGCGCGGGAAGTATTTGGGCTGATTGAAGAACGAAGCGCGCTGATGGATATGCTGCGCCGGTCCCTGATGGACCGCGATCGTGTCAACAGCGCGATTCATATCGGGCGCCTCGAAGGCACGCCCGGGCTGAGTGATATCAGCGTTATCGCGTCGCCCTATTATTGCAAGGGTGAGGCGGTGGGCATGATTGGCGTGCTGGGACCAAGGCGGATGCCCTATTCCCGGCTGACCGCGATCGTGGACTACACCGCGGGCATGGTGGGCCGTATCCTCACCCGCCTGGCCCCATAGCCGCGTCGATACACGCCCGCGCCAAAGGGGCCTGGCGCCCTCGACCGAAACCAGCAACCAGAAACAGTTCTTGATGAAAAAGAAGATGAAGAAGCACGAACCACAAATGAACAACGATACCGAAACGGTGGCGGAAGCGCCAGAGGACGAAGCGATCGACCTCGGCGCCGAAACCGATATTCCGGATGCGGTGATCAGTGACGCGGAAGAGGGCGCCGGGGCGCGGGACGATGCCGAAGTAGTCGCGCTGCGACTCGAACGGGACACCCTGCAGGACCAGCTCCTGCGGGCCCGCGCGGAGTTCGACAATTACCGCAGGCGCGTAACACGGGAAAATGAACAGGTCCGAAAGACGGCGGCGCAGAGCCTCATGCGCGACCTCCTCCCTATCGTGGATAATATGGAGCGCGCACTGAGCCATGTGGAAGACAAGACCAGCAGCCTCGCCCTCGGTGTCGAAATGATTTTGAAGCAGTTCGCCGGTGTGCTTTCGACCCAGGGTCTGGAGCCCATCCCCGCATTGGGTGAGCCCTTTGATCCGAATATCCATGAGGCGCTGACCCACCAGCCCTCGACGGAGTATGCGGCGGACTCGGTGATGGAAGAATTCCAGCGCGGCTATCGCCTCGGCGATTTCGTGCTGCGGCCCACCCAGGTGGTGGTCAGCAGCGGCCCCCCCGCGCCGGTTGAAGTGGCCGCGGACGCCGACGGCAGTTCGAGTGATGACGATTGACGGGCGTGGCAGTGGCCGCAGACCCGGCTGATTATAGAACCAGTCAATGAACCTGCAAGCCGTTACGGCTTGATACTATCGGAGGTATAACACACCATGGGCAAAGTGATAGGAATCGACCTGGGCACCACCAACTCCTGCGTGGCAGTGATGGAAGGTGGCGAGCCCGTGGTTATCGCAAACGCAGAAGGCAACCGGACCACGCCGTCCGTCGTGGCCTTTAACACAGACGGCGAGCGCCTCGTGGGCGCCGTGGCTAAGCGCCAGGCCGTCACCAACCCCACCAACACCATTTTCTCCATCAAGCGCTTCATGGGCCGCAACCACGGCGAAGTGAAGTCCGAAGAAAAGCTCGTCCCCTATAAGGTCGGCGAGACCGCCTCGGGCGACGTCCAAGTTGAGATCATGGGTACCAGCTACCGCCCCCCGGAAATCTCCGCCATGATCCTCCAGAAGATGAAGGAAACGGCGGAAGCCTACCTGGGCACCTCGGTGACCCAGGCCGTCGTCACCGTGCCGGCCTACTTCAACGACGCCCAGCGTCAGGCCACCAAAGACGCGGGGAAGATCGCGGGCCTCGAAGTGCTGCGCATCATCAACGAGCCCACGGCTGCCGCGCTGGCCTACGGCCTGGAGAAGAAGAAAGACGAAAAGATCGCGGTCTATGACCTTGGCGGCGGCACCTTCGATATTTCCATCCTTGCCATCGGCGACGACAGCTTTGAAGTGCTCTCCACCAGCGGCGACACGCACCTGGGCGGCGACGACTTCGACCAGGTCATCATCGACTGGCTCGCGGAAGAGTTCCTGAAAGAACAGGGCATTGACCTGCGCAAGGACGCTATGGCGCTCCAGCGCCTGAAAGAAGGCGGCGAGAAGGCGAAATGCGAACTCTCCAGCGCCATGACGACGGACATCAATCTGCCCTTCATCACGGCGGACGCGTCGGGTCCCAAGCACTTGAATTACACACTAACCCGGGCGAAGTTTGAGCAACTGGCGGATCACCTCCTCCAACGCAGCAAGAACCCCTGTCACCGCGCCATCGAAGACGCCGGCCTGAACGCCTCCGAGATCAATGAAGTGATTCTCGTGGGCGGCATGACCCGCATGCCGGCCGTGGGCAAGATAGTCGAGCAGATTTTCGGCAGGACGCCTCACCGCGGCGTGAACCCTGACGAAGTGGTGGCCATCGGCGCCGCCATCCAGGCGGGTGTGCTCTCCGGCGAAGTGAAGGACGTGCTCCTCCTCGACGTGACGCCTCTGTCCCTGGGCATCGAAACCCTCGGCGGCGTGTGTACGAAGCTCATCGAGCGCAACACCACCATCCCCGTGACCAAGCGCCAGATTTTCTCCACGGCGGCGGACAACCAAACCGCCGTGACGATCCACGTGCTCCAGGGCGAACGCGAGATGGCTTCCGACAACCGGACGCTCGCTCATTTTGACCTTATGGGTATCCCCTCCGCCCCGCGCGGCGTGCCCCAAATCGAAGTGTCCTTCGACCTCGACGTGAACGGCATCTTCCACGCCTCCGCCAAGGACCTGGCCACGGGCAAGGAACAGAAGATCAAGATCGAGACCTCCAGCGGCCTCACCGACGACGAGATCAACAAGATGGTGAACGAAGCCGAGTCCCACGCGGACGAGGACAAAGAACGCCGCAAGCAGATCGAGATCCGCAACAACGCCGACACCCTGGTCTACCAGGTCGAGAAGACCTTGAAGGAAAATACAGACAAGATCGACCCGGCCGACAAGACCAATGTGGAAGCCGCCATTGCCGACGTGAAGAAGGCCCTGGAAGGCACCGACACGGGCGCTATTGAGCGTGCGGCGGAAAACCTGACCCAGGCTTCCCACAAGCTTGCCGAAGCCATGTACAAGTCCGCAGGCGCGGGTGCCGAAGGCGCAGCCCCCGGCCAGCAGGCCGGCGGTGAGCCGGAAGGCAATTCGGGCGATGCCATGGATGCCGACTTCACCGTGGTTGACGACGACGACGACAAGAAGTGAGTAACCGCGGGAGACCGCCTGTGTAGTAGACTTACCCATGACCCCGCGACGCGGGGTCATGGGTTTACCTTGTAAATTGCCCTTTTGGAATCACAAGCAATGGCACAATCGACTGACCTTTACGAAATGTTGGGCGTGGAGCGCACGGCCTCCCAGGATCAAATCCGGAAGGCTTATCTTAAGCTCGCGCACAAATACCACCCCGACAAGACCGGTGGGGACAAGGAAGCCGAGGAAAAGCTCAAGAAGATCAATGGGGCTTATGACATCCTGAAAAACCCCGAGAAGCGCGCCCAGTACGACCGCTTCGGCTCCACCGACGGCCAGGGCTTCAGCGGCTTCGGCGGGCAGGGCTTCGGCGGCGGCGGCGGCGCGGGCTACGAGGCCCCCTTTGAAGACTTCTTCGACATGCTCTTCGGCCAGGGCGGCAAGCGCGGCCAGGCGGGCGGCGGCGCTGCCAAACCGGGCAACGACCTGGAGCTCCGCCTCACCATCAGCCTCGAAGACGCCGCCTTCGGCACCAAGAAAAAAATCCGCTACAACCGCCGCGAGTCCTGCAACGACTGCAAAGGCTCCGGTGCCGCCGCAGGCTCCAAAGCCGAGAATTGCAGCCAATGCCAGGGCACCGGACAGGTCCGCGTTGCCCACGGCTTCTTCAGCGTCACCCGCACCTGCCCCCAGTGCCACGGTGCCGGCAAGACCATCTCCAAGCCCTGCCCCACCTGCGCGGGCAAAGGCCAGAACAAATCCGTCCGTGAACTCTCCGTCGACGTCCCCGCGGGCGTCGATTCCGGGTCGCGCCTCCGCGTCACCGGCGAGGGCGAAGCGGGCCTCGGCGGTGGACGCCGCGGCGACCTCTACATCTTCATCGAGGTCGCCAAGCACTCCTTCTTCGAGCGCGACGGCACGACGATCCTCTGCGACGTGCCCATCACCTTCAGCCAGGCGGCCCTCGGCGACTCCATCCGCGTGCCCACCCTCGAAGGAGAAGCCGAACTCAAAATCCCCGCGGGCACCCAGAACGGCACCCAGCTCCGCCTCCGCGGCCTCGGTATGCCCGACCTCCGCGGCTACCGCCAGGGCGACCAGATCGTCCGCGTGCTTGTAGAGACGCCCCAGAAGCTCTCCCGCAAGCAAAAAGACCTGCTCAAGGAATTCGACGACCTCGCGGACAACAAGAGCTACCCGCTCCACGAGAAGTTCAGAGAAGACACGGAGAAGTCGAAGCCCTGAGGGGATTGGGATAATCGATAACAATAACAACGGCGCGCCAGACTATGGTGCGCCGTTTTAACATATAGGAGTAAGGTAGCATATTACTGGGGCGACTTCTTCACGTGCAGAAATGCCTGGGCGTGAAAATAGGGTGCATCATCACGTATCAGGTATCGCCACACCCATTGAGTCTGGGCGACGCTGTCTCTGCGGGCCCCAAAAGGGTTACTATGGCAACTTGACTCAACGTGAGGGGAAAGGCGGTCCAAATGATGAGCCCTGCGATACCCAGCAAACTGGTCGAGCGCTTGATGGCCGCGGCGATCATCGGCACTGGCCTTTCGCCTGTCTGGAGCGACGCACCACCCGCTATCAGCTTCCAGAAACACGTCATCGATCCGGATTTCGCCAACGGCTATCAGGTGAGCACGGCCGACCTGGACGGGGACGGCGATCTCGACGTGATTGCTCTTTCGACCCAGCCCTCCCAGCTCGTATGGTATCGAAACCCGGATTGGGCGCGATTCTCGATCAGCACCGTCACACAGCGGAATATCGACGCCGCGCCCCACGATGTCGACGACGATGGGGATGAAGATCTGGCGGTGGCGAGCGACTTTGATCTGGGCGATTCCGATGGGGGCGGTTCTATCCAGTGGCTGGAAAATCCAGGGGATCCGACGATTACCCAAGAATGGGCGGTTCACCCCATCGACGCGATCCCCACGTCCCATCGGGTCCGATGGGCGGATGTGGATGGCGACGGACACAAGGACCTCGTCAATCTGCCCATCATCGGTGTCGGCGCCGCGCCGCCGGACTACGCCGTGGGCGTTCAGTTTCGCGCGTACCGCGTGCCAACGAATCCTTCGACCGAAGCCTGGGTGCCTGTGCCTCTCGATGGTACGCTTTCCATGGCCCATGGACTCCTGGTGGCCGCCTGGGGCGAAGGCGCGAGGCCGTGTCTGTTCACCTCGAGCTTCGATGGGATCCACCGCTATCAATGGAAAGACGGTGGCTTAGTGAAGATCCAACTCGGCGCGGGAAAACGAGGTGTACGTCCGGCGCAGGGTTCGAGTGAGGTTGGCATTGGCCGCCTGGGTGCGGTCGGCACCCGCTTCGTGGCGACCATCGAGCCGTGGCACGGCAACGAGGTCGTCGTGTACGCGGGGAGCGACGGGGATCCCCTGCCCTGGCCGCGCACGGTGATCGACACGAGCCTGGCCGACGGGCACGGCCTGGTGTGCCTCGATATCGACGGGAATGGCTCCGACGAGGTTGTCGCCGGAGGCCGCGGCGGCTCTCACGAGCTCCTGCTCTTTGTGTGGAGCAACGGGACGTGGCAGCGGCACGTCATCGACGCCGGTGGCGTGGCGGTAGCGGGGCTGACGGTGGCGGATATCAACGGGGACGGGCGGCCCGATCTCGTCGCGACGGGAACCTCGACGCACAATGTTGTGTGGTATGAGAATCGGTATGGCTTAGCCGAATGAAGTGGAAAGAGTCGTGGCCGTTTTCAGCGGGACTCGATAGTTCAAAGAAATTGCGCAAGCTGGGAGCGCCGACGGCCCGTCAGCATCATGCACCGCAGGTGCATGGTCAAGGATAGAATTTCGAGTCGGGCTTCGTGAAACCTCCGCTATACAGATTAAGAAAAGGGTTACATTTTGGCCGTCTGAAGTGATTTCAGCGTTGCAACGTGATCCTGACCCTGTAAAGTAATCGTGCACGGCTGGGAGCGCAGGCGTCTCGCCTGCATCATGCACCGTAGGTACATGGGTTGTCTCCAAAGACACATTACTTTACGGTGATCGAGATTAAGGCAGATAACAACGCTATGCTTTAGACGCACCTTCGGTGCGTTGCAGGCGGGACGCCTGCGCTCCCAGCCGTGTGCACTTTTGTTGCAGTATCAAGCCGTGACGAGAAGTCGGCGACTCGACGCAAGTTCACTAAAGTGTTACAGAAAAGGTCATCGTCCGCCTTGGACGACCGCACTTCCGGCAATGTTTACATGCATCTTCGATGCATGGCCAGCGGGCCGCTGGCGCTCCATGCTCGCGCGTTTTATCTTCAACGCAACGATATGACGGGAGCTACAAAAACGCACGATCTTCCAAGCGTCCAAGCATCACAAAATCTTTGCACGAATCTGGCCCTGCCTTTACCGGAAGTTTGCGCGAGTTCGGCAAGGTGTTGGTGTATGCTTTTCATCCTAGCTTTGCCCGCATCGTACGTTCACCCGAGGAGACACGCCATGCAATGGAGAGGCCGCCGCACCAGTGCGAATGTGGAAAACCGTCGCTCGTCCCGAGGGGTCGGGATGGCTGGTGGCGGCATCGGATCGTTGATCCTTGTTGGCGTCATGTTCTGGTTGAGCGGGGGCGACCCGCAGGTGCTGGTGGACTCGGGTCTGCTGCATGGACAGGCAGGATTGGAATCCACCACCCCTACTCCCGCTGAAGAGGAGACCGTAAACTTCGTGGGCGTGGTCCTGGCGGACACGGAGGACGTGTGGCACCAGCTCTTCCAGGAGCAGGGTACGCAATATGTCGAACCTTCCCTGGTGCTTTTTCGCGGCCAGGTGGATTCCGCCTGTGGCCTTGCCAGTTCGGCGGTCGGGCCCTTTTACTGCACGCTGGATCGGAACGTCTACCTCGATCTGGAATTCTTCGCCGATCTGAAAGAGCGCTTCAATGCGCCGGGTGATTTTGCGGCGGCCTATGTAATTGCTCACGAGGTCGGCCACCACGTCCAGCAGTTGACGGGCACCAGTGAGAAGGTCCGCGGGCAACAGGGGACATTGGGCGAAGTGGACGCCAATCGCCTATCCGTCCGCCTCGAGTTGCAGGCGGACTACCTTGCGGGTGTCTGGGCACACTATGAAGACAAGGCCAAGGGCGTGCTCGATCCCAGCGACATCGAGGAAGCCTTGGGCGCGGCCAGTGCCATCGGCGATGATCGGCTGCAGAAGCAGGCGGGGGGCTCGGTCGTACCCGATTCCTTCACCCACGGAACTTCCGAGCAACGCCTTCGGTGGTTCAAGCGCGGCTACGAAACAGGCTCTTTTGAACGAGCCGCAGAGCTTTTCGAAACTGCCTACGAGGCCCTTTAGACGTTTGGCTGAATTTTTCCCCCGGATTCGAAGACGCCTGGCGATTCGGCGCGCTCGATTACCCACCGCCTGGACGCCGATGCGCATGCCCTTGTTTAATGGTGTAAACAAGTGTATAGGCTTACCGTTGATAAGCCCGTTGGTTCGTTGTTAGAATCCGCGCAGGTTGGTTACCGCCATCCCGAATTTTATCTTGCCAACGACCTTATTGTCGCGCCTGCGCAATAACCAAGGAGAAAATACCATGGCCTTTGTCGTCACCGAACCCTGCATCAAGTGCAAGTACACGGATTGCGTGGACGTATGCCCCGTGGCCTGCTTCCATGAAGGCGAGAACATGCTGGTAATCGACCCCGAAGAATGCATCGATTGCGGCGTCTGCGTGGACGAGTGCCCCGTAACGGCCATCTTCTCCGAGGATGAAGTGCCCGAGAAGTGGAACAGCTTCATCGAACTGAACAAGAAGTACGCCGCCGAGTGGCCCATGATCGAAGAAGGCAAGGAGCCCCTCGAAACGGCGGACGAATACAAAGACAAAGAAGGCAAGACCGGCGAGTTCAGCTCCGCACCTGGTGCCTGATTCGTTGACATGATGATTGCATGGGAAGCGCCCCCGGGGCGCTTCCCTTTTTTGTTGCCCTGGCGGCTCGGCGCGGCCCACTCAGCCGCCGATTTGTAACCCTTGCGCAATTATCACGACTCAACCGGATTCATGTACAATGCGCACCAGTTACAACCGCAGTTCTCACAGCCGGGGAATTCTTGACCGACGTGCCCATAGTAGATGACGAGTTCCACGATGCCCCCCGCCACTTCCCCGCCCCCATGAGGAGCGCGGACTAATGGCGTGGTATCTCGCCCTTGAGGGTGGTGGCACCCGGACCAGCGCCGGACTTTACGAGGATGATCGGCTGGTGGCGGAGTCGGTCGCGGGCCCCTCAAATCCACTGGCCTATGGTGTGGCCACGACAGCCGGCGTCATCGCGTCCCTCGCCCGGGAACTCATTCCTCCCGATGTGCACAACGTGACCGTCCTGGCCGGCGTCGCGGGCGTCATGTCCCGCCGCATTGCCCAGGATATCGCCGCGCAACTGGCGGCCGTGCCCCGGCTGGGCGCCCTCTGCATCACCACCGACCTCCACCCCCTCGCCTACGCCCATTTTCCCGACAGCCCCGGCATGCTTGTTATCGCTGGCACGGGTGCCTCGATTCTGGTCCATGACGGCACCCATCGCTTCGTGCGCGTCGGTGGCCGCGGCCCGGTGATGGGCGACGAAGGTAGCGCCTATCAAATTGCCGTCGCCGCGCTCCGTGCCATTGCCCGTGCGGAGGATGGCGTCGGTGCGAAAAGCCCTTTGCAGCACTTGCTGCCCGAAGCCCTGAAACTCGCCGACACGGAAGCCCTCATCCCCTGGTCCCTCGTGGCCTCGCGCCAGGAATTGGCCGGGCTGGCCCGGGTGGTGGACAAGGCCGCGCAGGAGGGCGACCCTGTGGCGCGTGCCTGCATTACGGCCCAGGCCCGCCAGCTCGCCTCGCTCACGCTGGCCGCCCTCTGGCAGTTGCCCGGCTCGGATCCTGTGCCGTTGATCGTGCAGGGCAGCGTCATCGAAGACTGCCGCCTCTTCCGCGATACGTATCTGGATGGGGCCTGTTGCGAACGCCGCCTGGCCCTTACTGAATTGCGCTACAAGAACCACCGTGCCGTGCTGGAATTGCGCCACCTCGCGGGTGATGAGGACTGGTGCCACCGCTTTTCACCCGACACTTCGGCCGTGGCCCCCACGGAAGGCGCCTGCCGCGGTATGGAGCCTCTGGACCTTATGTCGCCGACGGCCCTGGTGGACGCCATGATCAGCCACCAGACGATGGTGGGCCGCGCCCTGCGCCAGCAGGCCAGGCGCCTGAGCGATGTGGTCAAGTTGGCCGGGCAAACGCTTAGCCGTGGCGGGCGCCTCATCTATATCGGGGCGGGCACGAGTGGACGCCTCGGCGTGCTGGATGCGTCCGAGTGCCCCCCCACCTTCGGCGTGGATCCGGAGCGGGTCACGGGCATCATGGCGGGCGATGAGGTGGCCCTGCGCGAAAGCGTGGAAGGCGCGGAGGACGATGGGTGCCAGGGGGTGGCGGATCTTTTCGAGCAGAAGCCCTCCCCCAACGATCTCGTGGTGGGCATCGCCGCCTCGGGCACGACGCCCTATGTACGCGCCGCGCTGGATGCCGCGCGGGTAGAGGGGATCCCCACCGTGCTGCTCTGCTGCAATCCCCAGATTCCCGAAAATACCGCCGACCATTGCATTACCCTGCCCACCGGGGCCGAGGTGCTACCCGGGTCGACCCGGCTTAACGCGGGCACAGCCACCAAAGTTGCGCTGAACATTATCTCCACCGGGGCCATGGCCCTGTCGGGCTTTGTATATCAGGGGCAGATGGTCTGCATGCGCCCAACCAACGTAAAGCTGCGCAAGCGCGCGGAGCGCATGGTCGCAATGCTGGCCTCCGTGTCGGAAGATGAGGCCCGGCGCGCGCTGGAATCGTCTGCTTTCCGCATCCCCCTTGCGCTTATCATGGTATCGCGGCATTGCACGTTGGAAGAGGCCTCCGCCTTGTATGACGCCCATGGCGGGCAGCTCCACGCCATCCTGAACGGGGAAGCGCTTAGGTGTTGCGAGTGATTTTCAGCGCCCGGCGAATCGGGCTCGTGCTGCTGGCGCTGGGATTGGGCTGGGCGTGCACTGGCTGTGCCCACCGAGCCGATGTGGACGATGCCCGCTCGCCGCTGCCCTCAACCGCTCCGGTTCCAACTCCGGCAAGTCCGCCGCCGCCCAAGGTGCCGCCGCCCCCCTCCCTGCCCTCAGAGCAATTCCCCGTGCGCCTGCAATACGTCCAGACGACGGACTTCCAGGACGTCACCGCCAACCGGGAGCTGGTGGTAACCGCGCCCGGTCTTGGCCTGAAGCGCCTTCCCCCCGGCACCTGGCGCGTCTCCGCAAAGCAGACCGCCCCGCCCCAGTTCACCTATCCCGTGTACGTCAAGGCCTACGAGCACAACGAGACCGGTGCGCTTCAGGAGGCGATCCGAACCTGGCAGGCTCAGGGCTACAAGCCCTTCGTGACGACGATGGGACGGGTCATCGAGGGCCCCGGCGGAAGTCGCCATGACAATCGACTGTATTGGCTCGCGCTTAAAAAGTTTCCCACGAAAGCCGAAGCGGAAACCTTGAAGACCCGGCTCCACCGCGACAAGACCTGGGCCTGGGTGAAGGAAGAAGTGACCCAGGCTGCCGAGGCCGTGGTGACCGTGAGCAGCGCCTTGGGCCAGCCCGTGGTCCAGGCCCGCGCCCCCGTTATCTTTCGCTCGGAAGGCTCCTTCGCCCTTCCCGAGGCCCGCAGGGGTCAGGCCCCCGTCGAGGTGCCCGGCCCCCTCGACATCAGCATCGACCAGACCGGTCATATGGCCATCTGCGGCGAGTTGCCGCTGGAAGAGTACCTGCGCGGCATCCTTCCGGCAGAGATGTATCCCTCGTGGCCCATCGAAGCCCTCAAGGCCCAAGCGGTGGCGGCGCGAAG
>JBIJDL010000441.1:0-5381 GCA_044344195.1 Candidatus Hydrogenedentales bacterium | reverse complement strand
CTCCCGCTGCGCGATGCCGATCACCTGGAGTTCCGTCATGCCGGGCTTGATCTCGTTGAGGATGGCACCAACGGCGATCTCGCTGATCTCATAGGCCCGCTTGGCCAGTTTGATCTCGTTGGCGCTCTTGTTGATTCGCAATGAGATTAAGGTGTCGTCGGCCTTGATGAGCTCGACCTTCGGCAGCTCGCGGCACAGGCTGTGATAGACCGGCAGCGGCATCACCGAATAGCCCACGAGCCCGAGCTTCCGCAATTTCTTTCCGGGCATGGCCATTTTCACCACGTCTTTGAAATGCGCCACGGGAATGCCGGGATACTCCGGCTCCGCCGACTCCCGATACTCCACCATCAGCGCGATCTGCTTGATCTTGCTCCGCGTCCGCGCATAGGCCTCGCTCTCCGGGCCGATGATGAGCACGGGCGAACCCTCAGCGGGCACGAACACGCCAGCAGCCTCAAAGGTCGGCCAGTACTCCGACAAATAACGCACGTTAGCGAAGTCGGCCTCGTTGGCGTGCACCAGCGCAGCATCCAGCCCCGCAGCGCGGATGTTTTCCTGAAATCGTTTGATCCGGCGCGTGTATTCGCTGTTGGGAATGGCCAGCATGTCTTTTCTCCTGCCTTAGAGGCGCTCACATTCGGGACGTGTTACGTTCTGGGTCGAAAACGAGGCAAACACCGTTGGTCTGCCCCTTTCGCAATCCGTGGGCAACTCTACCTGTAATTTATTCGTCGGTCAAGCTCGATGGGGCTTCTTGGCTTCTGAGATTCTCTCTCAAGCGATTGTGTTTGCCGGACGATCTTATCTGCAGTATTGCGCCATTGATGCCGGCATAAATTTCCTACGGAATCGCACACAAACTTAGGAGTTTTTTACAGCGCCCCGTAGGGACTGACGCGCAAGCAAACCTGCAACGAGCGGTACAGCCCAGCGACCAATCGTGATTGGTGAAAGCAGCAGACACGCCAATGCGCGTGGCTGTCCCATCGCCAGGGAGGCAGACCGGATACGCCACCAGGATCCCAGGCCCCAGCACTGCGCCTGAATACTGTGCGCCCACTTGCCGCTTTGGCTGCTTTTCGGTGTCTATATAGGTGAAGATACTCACCAGACGCCGTGAAAGGGAAGCGCCATGCCGGGTTCGGATGTTGACATACTCAAACTGTGGTCGTCGTCGGGAAATGCCGATGCCTTCGCCGAGTTGGTGCGGCGTTATGCGCCGCTGGTCTACAGCGCGGCACTGCGGGTGCTCCGCAATTCCGCCGACGCGGAAGATGTGGCGCAACAGTGTTTCCTGGAGCTGGCGCAGCGCCCGCCCGCGATTCGCACCACGTTGGCCGGATGGCTGCACCGTCTGGCGACGCATCGGGCCCTGAACCACCTCCGGGGCGAGAAACGTCGGGCCGAGCGGGAGGCTGCATTTGAAGCAACACGGGCTGCGGCGGATGGGGAAGCATGGGAACCGATTGCCGATGTGATCGACGAGGCCATCGCGGCGCTGAAGCCTGGAATCCAGGAAGTGATTGTGCGACGTTTCTTTCTGGGTGAATCACCGGAAGATGTGGCGCGGGCCTTGGGCATCGCCGAGCGCACGGTGCGCCACCGGCAGCAGCAGGGCGTAGATGCGATCCGCGAGAGCCTGAAGCGAAAGGGCCTGGTGACAGGCGTTAGCCTCGCCGCGCTTCTGACGGCGAACCTGCGCGCAAGCGCCGATGTACTGCCGGATACCTTGAACGTCAAACTCGGCCAACTCGCCCTTTCGGGCATTCGGCCCGCTCCCGCAACCGGCTTGGGATGGGGCATCGCGCCCTCACCCATGAACATGGGGCTGGGTGTGGCCGCCTGCGCTGTGGCTGCGGGCGTAATCGTACTTGTAACGCTTATACGCCCTAATCCTGAGCGCGATTTCGACCAATCAACAGCGCAATTGCCTGCCGATTCGACAGCGCAAGCGCCCGCCCTCGAAGCAAGCGCCGTCGATCCCGCCCTGGATGTTTTCAGCGACAAGGCGGAACGCGACGCTTCACAAGCCCCGCGAGTCACCCTAAGAGTTACGGATCCGGATGGCGCGCCGTTGGCTGGCGCGTCACTGGTCGTCGCGGGATCGGGCGAGGCCATCGCCGAAACCGATGCCGACGGGAATGCGGCGCTTGTCGAGCTGGCCTCGCGCGCGACTCAACTCCGGCTCCGCGCCGATGGCCATATCGAGCAGTATTGGAGCGCGCTGGCAAAAATGCCGCACACGCCCTTGCGGGTCGATAGCACAATGTTTGTGGAAGGCATGTTCACGTTGCAGATTAATGATAAGGACGGAAAGCCACTGGAGGGAGTTGAGGTGCTTCGGGAGGAAGACGGGCGCGTCTTCGGTCGAACCGACGCGACGGGCAACATCTCTGTGCCCGATGTCTCGCTGCTTCTCCGTCATTCGGAATATGGTGAACAGAGGTTGAGCGATCTTCGCGCGGGAAGTCGGGATGGTTCCGGTGTGGTGGTCTACCTGGAACAACTCGCGACCCTGAACGTCTTGGCGACTGTCGATGGCGTGCCAGCGAAGGGGGCCGTCATCACGCCAACCAATGGCGCCAGGGCCGACACCAACTGCCGTGAGGATGCCGGCGCGCGGTTCGTGAGTCTCGTCCCCGGCAAGCAGTACGCCTTCAGCGCGCGCCTGGATCGCGAAGGAGATCTTCCCCTTATCGGATACACGTTTGCGAGTGCCTTTCCCGGCGACGAGCGCACGTTCACCTTGGAATTGACGCCGCCGTTGTCGGTGGTTGAAGGCATGGTGCGCTGGGAGAATGGCGTGGCCCTCGCCGCTCAAACCCTGCTGGTATCGACGCCAGTCGGCGACCGGACGGCCGAAGTGGTCACGGGATCCGATGGCCGCTTTCGCGCGCCTCTTTTCCCCGATCTCAACCATCTCCGTCTGAAAGTATTACCCGCAAATGCCAGTCAGAAGGAACTTGTAAACCTGCGGGGATCCGCGCGCACGCCCGTTGTTTACGCCGACCTTGTCTTGACGCAACGACGCGACGAACACGCCAGCGGCCCCTCTCCCGTGGAGCATGCCATACCCCTGGAGTTCACGAAAGTACGTCCAGAGCAAATGGAGGTCATCGAAGCCGATAATGGCCGCGGGGTGTTTCGATATCTTTTCGATACTCCAGAGGACGCGCTCCTGCGCCTAACCCTGTCTCCAGGGGAGTACCTCACTCAACTGATCGTGGCCGATAGAGAAAATGGACTCGCCGGACTCTGGAACAGCGCCACACCAACTTCAAACGGCACCGACTCGATACGGGTGGATGTGCGCGTTGGAACGGTGAACGGCACGGTTCGAGACCAGCACGGCAACCCCGCGCCTCATGAGATTGTCCGACTCTCCTCGGCCAACTGGCCTTCGCTGTGGATTCAGTCGGACCGGGAGGGCCGCTTTCACGCCTGGCCCGTACCTCTTCACCGAGAATTCGTGATGTTTTCCGAATCGCCAGGTCGCTATTACAGTTCGGTGACGCGGCATACGCCGATAAAAGACAATGAGGAAATCATCGTGTCCCTCGCCCGTCCCGACACGGCGGTTTCGGGCCGAGTCGTGTATGCCGATGGATCTCCGGTCCCTCGGGGTTCCGTGCATTGCGAGAGCGGAAAAGAACGCTTCAATGCCACCTTCGCCATCCGGGACGGACGATTCTCTGGAAATCTTGTTTCCGACTCCTGGAACTTCGTCGCGGACGATGGCCTCGCCCGCACGCGCGCAGTCGATTTTGCCATACCCTGCGGTGCGATCACCCTCACCTTTGACGACAACCCCACGATCACCGATTCGGCGGACAACACCAGGTTGCAGGAAATCGACAACATGATGAAGCAAATGGGGATCGTGTTCAAAATGTTCGCCAACGAAGCCGCCAGGACTGAATTCCCGCCTATCAGTCGCACCTTTGGGCGCTTCCTGCCGGAAACCGAAGCGATCTTTCCCGAGTATGCCACGGATACGATCCTCCTCAATCAACTGGCGGGCGCGGGCGAAGAAAAGTTCTGCTACCTGGGCTACGCCGTCGAAGACGAGGCCACTGCGTTGACCTTTCTCAGCGCATACGAGTTGATCGGCCCCGAAGAGATGCAGGATGACGATTTGACCATCGGCTCGGAGATCGACGGCACGGAACCGACCATTCTCCACCGTATCCGCGAGAGCGGGGATTTCAGTGGCCGCCAGAGCGCCCTCCCAGTACTCTGGCAGGTTCCCGATCCCGACCGTGACACCGGCGGCTGGGTGCTCTTCATGGACGGCCACACCGAGTGGCGTGACTATCCCGGTAATTTTCCCATGACGGAGGCCGTCATCCGGCGCGTGCGCGAATTGCAGGAAAGCGCCGATCCGTAAGAATTAAGGATCGGCGAATAACAACTCTGCCAATCGGCCCCATCTGCTCGAACGCACCTACCTGACGGGAATGCGGTCGCCGGCACTCGCTGGCACGCCCCTTACATCCGGGCATGCGACTCAAACTCCAATCGGGACGTTTCTCCGCATTGGCGTGCACCTCAAGAGATCAGCATAAAGCGATTCAATGGGGAAATCTACAGATGCGTAACGTTTACGCGCGGGGGATGTCCCTTCCAAGGCTCGACCCTCATTGCCGTCGTGGTCACGACGTCAACGTACTGTGATTCCTCACAACTGATCGCGTAGGATTGAGTTCAACATACGAGAGAGCGCTATTCATCCAATCCATATGTCTCATTGTGCCCCTCCCAGAAGGTTATATGGCCACCCACTGCTGTCCCATCGTTAATCGAATGATGTCAATTGGTTAGAACGCAGGCATAGTCGTTTTTTGTAATCAGTCATTAAAAACGCGTGTAAAAGGGCCATTGTTTTGAAAACGTTGACGCTTAAAATCTGTAGATTTGTGTAGAAGTTCGCGTGGAAGTCCAGGAGTCTTGTGATCGTCGCGGCAGGCACTTCGACCTTCAAAGCGCTTGGTACACTTGTTTTTAAACAGAAAAATAAGATGCAGTTAAATACCGTATATCAATTGCCCATAAGGACACTACTTTAGACCGACAAAGAAAAAGAGGGTTCCAGCGAACTTGATCTTGGGATCGATTTTCACACCTTGGCTCATAACTTTAGGCTTTACAGCACCTTACAGAGATCGATCAAAAAACGTTGGGACAGCAGTGACCGCCCCCCTATTTCGAAGCGGAGCTTCGGGGACGGCATTCCCAGACGGAGCTTGGGAACGAGTGGAAGGACGCAGCTTCCTTGTTATTCCGCGATGCGCTTGAGGATCTCGATTCCGCGGAGGATGGTGTCGTTTTTCGCAGCGAAGGAGATGCGGAAGTGGGTTTTTCGGGCGCTGAACACGGAT
>JBIJDL010000438.1:0-5438 GCA_044344195.1 Candidatus Hydrogenedentales bacterium | reverse complement strand
CGCCGGCCATCGATGACGGCCTCGGCAAGGATCATGTCGTCACGAAGGAGGGCCACGCTATTGATGGCCGTGCTGGTTTCAGCGGCAAGAATAAGGGGCATGCGGCTACCCTAAAAACTTTCGCGGGAAGCGGCGGCAACGGGGCCGGATTCTTCCGATGTTAGACTTCCGTCCTCCTCACCGGCGACGAGCTCTTTCATTCGCTTGCCGGGGCGGAAGGTTACGACGCGGCGCTCCGGCACGGGAACCTGATCGCCCGTGCGGGGGTTGCGACCAATGCGGGATGCGCGGGTCTTTACCTCGAAAACACCAAAGTCGCGCAGTTCCCAACGCTGGCCGCTGGCCAGAGATTGAGAAATGGTGTCGAAGGTGCCCTCGATAATCTTGGACACGTCGCTCTGAGTCATGCCGAGTTTATTGGCTACCCGAATTACAAGTTCACGCTTGGTCATGGTCACAGCAGTGAACCCTCCTTCCTGCGATTGGATTGCTTCGGAGCTGTCTCTGAAGATCTGGATGTACGAATGATTAAGCGTGCATTATACGAACTGGGGCCGCTGTTGACAAGTCGTTTAGCAGTCCAGCCTTAACGATGCTGGCGGCGATTGCCAACCGCCAGAATGTCCCATGGGGGCCACGGGACCCTTTAACGCACCGCATCGGATGAAAATTGGTGTAACTGATTACATGACATATAATTATGCCTCTTGTCCGCGCCTGCTGCAAGTTTCTACGCGCCCAGGGGTATCGCCGACCGCTTTCCGCGTGATTTGAAACCGCCGTCCGCCGTGCACAAGAATAGGGTCGGGCAACCAATCATTTGCTGGAAAAGGACAACAATACGATGAAAATGTATGGAAAAGACTACGCCGTCAAGGAATTACGGCAGCGCGTGGGCAATATGGATCAGGTGGCCGGGGTGCGCCTTGTGCAGCTTGACGATGGCAATGAACGACCGACCCGCGCCGCCATTCTGCAAACCGGCACGGGACTGGAAGTTACGGTATTGCTGGACCGTTGCCTGGACATCGCCTCGGCCTCCTATCAGGGTCAGGCCATGGGCTGGCGATCCACCACGGGCGACGTGGCCCCCCAGTACTATGAAGCCGAAGGCATCCGCTGGCTCCGGAGCTATTTCGGAGGCCTGGTGACCACCTGCGGCCTGAACAATGTGGGCGCGCCGGAAGCAGGCAGCGAGTTAACGGGCAACGGGCTTCATGGGCGGATTTCGAATACGCCGGCGCGAAACATCAAGGTCACCCAGGAATGGCAGGGTGATGA
This sequence comes from Candidatus Hydrogenedentales bacterium, assembly GCA_044344195.1. Lineage (GTDB taxonomy): Bacteria > Hydrogenedentota > Hydrogenedentia > Hydrogenedentales > JAEUWI01 > JAEUWI01. Next base: position 4,157 of record JBIJDL010000438.1, on the reverse strand, counting down.
TTATGTGATTTCCGTGTCGGGCACCATGCGCCAGACGGCGCTCTTTCACGAGAATCTAACACTGACCCGGACCGTGCGGACAAAGCTGGGCTCAAAGTGTTTCTGGATCGACGATGTAATCGAAAATGAAGGCTTTCACGACGCGCCCTACATGCTGCTTTACCACTGCAACGTGGGCTGGCCGGCAGTGGACGACGGATCGGAGCTGATCGCGCCGAGCCGCCTCGTGGCGCCCCGCGACGCCATCGCGCAGGATGGGAAGGAAGACTGGAACAAGTTCCACGGCCCGGTCCATGGCTACGCGGAGAAAGTCTATTTCCACGACATGGCCGCAGCGGCGGACGGCACGGTAACGGCGGCGATCATAAATGATGGCTTCGCCCGTGGCAATGGCTTTGGCGTATACGTGAAATACAACCAGGACGCCCTCCCCCGCTTCACCGAATGGAAGATGCTGGGCGAGCAGGACTACGTGGTGGGCTTGGAGCCCTGCAACTGCGGCGTATTCGGGAAGAAAGTGGACGAGGATCTGGGGCTGCTGAAGTCCCTGAAGCCCGGCGAGCGCTGCGCAGTATCGCTGGAGCTGGGCGCGATCTCCACCGACGAAGAAGTGGCGGCCCTGCGAAAGGATGCCAGCCGAGTCACGCCCGCGCTGACCGAAAGCTACCTGGATTTTGTGAAATAGTTGGGAAAGCCTGATCGGTCGGATCGGACGGATCCGACCGATCGGGAGATGTTGTCGGACCTCACAGCCCCTCTGTGAAGTAGTCTGAATCGACGCGCTTGACCTCGTATTTCTCAACAGGTGTAACGCCGATATTGTGCTCGATCATCAATTCCGTCAAACGAGCACCGTCGATAAGTATGATTTTCGATTCGATTAGCGAGGCAAACTCGGTCGCCTCTTTGCTGAAGGATGACGTAGTCAGAAAGACCCCTTTGCGTGACCTCTTACCTTGCAACGCGCCCGCAAATTTCTGGATCTCCGGTCGCCCGACGACCCCTTCCCAGCGCTTAGCCTGAATGTAGATGATATCCAGCCCAAGTCGATCCTCCTTGATAATACCGTCAATACCCCCATCGCCGGACTTCCCCAGCGCCTGGCCAGCCTCTTTCATTGAGCCACCGTACCCCATCGCCACCAAGAGCTCGACCACAAGCCGCTCGAAGAAGGCGGGTGAGCACTTCATCAATAAATCGAGAATTTCGTCCGAAAGTTCGGCCGTCAGCAATTTGTGAGCATTTTGCAGCGTTTCTTCGGGGGTTTGGGTGGGCGATTCAGAGATGTCGCCTTCTGACACTGAGTCTATTTTCTTCGTCGTCTGAAACTCGACAAACTTCTCAAATTGCTTCAGGAACTTTACGTCAATTCGATTCGGCCGGGATGCAAGAACTTCCAATCCCAACGCGGTGACAACAAAGAAGCCTCGCCGGGTAGATTCTAACAAGCCGGCTTTCTTCAGGTAGGTCCGCGCCCAACCAACTCGATTGTGAATCAGGGGTTGGACACCACTGGGCAACGGCTGTCGACGTTCGTCGTCAGTCAGGTCAAACAAGTCTGAAAGGGTGGTGACCGCGTCTTGGAATGAATGTTCCTGGCGATCTTCCGCGTAGCGGAGCAGGGGCAACATGAGTGACTGATAATCTGGAATGGCCATCCCGAGCGAATCTCCCTCAACGCTATTGCAAGTCTATTGCGCGGTGCCAGAATAGCAGGGTGACTTCTGAAGGGTCAAAGCGTCCCAGTTGGAACAAATTATCGCCAATTGCAGAAAAGGCACAGCCCGGATGACTGTGCCTCACTCTTGCGGTTCGTTTTCTCTACTTCAGCGACTTGCCCTCGTAATCCGCAGGCACCTTGGCCCCGAGGAGGTCGAGGGAAGTTACCCCGAGATCCAGCAGGGTGGCACCATCCTTCAGGGGCTTGTTGGAGAAGAGGATGCCTGCGGTAAACTCGGGATCGGAGCTCGCGTGCTCCCCGCTCCATTTCGCGTCGTTCACCTGGAACAGCTCTTTCGGTGCGGCACCCGCCGAGGAGGCCTTTTCCGTCTGATAGCCTTCGGCGTAGCCCAACTGCAGATCGGGCGCGTCCGCTGTGGCTGCCCCCTTGGGGTCCACGTTCGTGGCAATGGCGCGAAAGACCTTTTCGCCGGTCTCGGGATCGGTGACGTCCAGCAGTTTTGTGCGGATTTCTTCAATCAACGCGGGTGCATCGGCGGCGCTGACCATGCCGTTCTTTTCACGACCTTCTCGGTTGATGAAGATCATGCCGAGACCGAGGCCGTAGGCCTTGCTCTTGGTCCAGTCGTAGGTGAATCCACCGCTGGCGCGGTCAAAAAAGAACTTCGTATCGGTGAAGGCGGTGGCGGCATCCGGCTGCCCTTTGACGGCGAGATAGCCGTTGCGCACGAGCCAGGTGTTAACACTGAAGCCTTTCCGGAAGCTATGGAAGCCATGGTCGGACATGATCATGAGGGTGTCGTCGTCCTTGAGACGGCTCATGACGTTGCCAACGATGCTGTCCATCTTGATGTAGGTGTCCTCCACCGCCCGACCGTATTTCTTAAAGAGGGCCTCGGTGTAAAGGGGATGCTTCGGGTCGCGGTAGCCCCAGAACATATGGGATACGCGGTCCGTTCCGGTCCACGCCCCGAGGAGGAGGTCAAAGTTGCCCGCATCGATTTCATCGAGCACGAGCTGCTCCTGCCAGGCCATGGTGCGCTTCACATCTTCCAGGAACATCTCTTCGGTCATGTCGCCGTGTTCGAGGGCCTTGGTGTCATACTCCCAGCCGACGGTCTTGAAAAGGCCGTGCTTCCCGGCGAGTTCCCCGGAATAGGATTCCGGGCTGCTGATGGGAATGTAGGGTGCCTCGGGGTGAATCTGGAGGCAGGTCATGTAGAGCCGCACGGTCTGGCCGACCTCGGTGGCGAAATACCGGCTGATGGCGCGTACCTTGAAGGCGGGCGAAAGGGCAAAGTCCCACTCGACCCATTCGCTCCACTCCCCTTCCTTGAGGGTAACGCTCTTGCCCTGAACCGTAAGCGCCACAGACTTCGCAGCGGCGTCCACGGCAACGTCCAGAGGCACCGTGGCGAAGGTGTTGGTGCCGGGCTTGCGGATGCCGGGCACGGCGACGCTGCCCTTGCCGCCGCTGAGCTTCAGGGGCAGGCGCACACCGCCGGACACCTGCTCTTCGGCGGGAAAGGCGTTAGAAATCGCGAAGTAGGTGCTCTGGGTGCCGCGAATATCGGGGACGTCAAGCCCGCAGAGCATGCGGCATTCATCGGAGAGATCATCGGCGGGATAGGCGAAGGGCACGAGCAGGGCCTTGACCTTGAAACCTTGGTCGGAGGCCGTCTTCCAGAAGCTGTCGCCCTTGCGGAAGCTGGTGTAGCCGGCCGGCTTGGTGGGGTTACCCTGCGCGTCGAGGGTCACGTGGTTCACCGTGCCAAAGCCCGGCGCGGGGATGTAGGTCTTCGGATCGCGCTTGAGAAAGTCGAAGATACCGTGATTCAGCGGCGACTTGCAGGTGGCGAAGGACGACCACGCCGTGGGCGACTGGGGCGGGTTGCTGGAGCCCAGGGGCTGGAAGGTGCCGGATTCTTTGAGCTTGGCGAGATTCGGAAGCTCGCCTGCGTCCATCATGGTGGCCGCGACACCGGGATCGACGCCGTCGAAGCCGAGGATAACGACCCGACCGGCGGACGCGGACAGGGCCAGAGCGGTAAGGGTGGAAAGCAAGAGAAAGCGGTATTTCAGCGAAGTCATCGCGGGGATTCTCCTATTCGGGATTGCTGCCGATTGTAGTCTTGAGATTCCATGGTACATGAGGCTGGCGGCGGGGCTCAATTTGAGGCTGGAGGGATGAGTCTGGAGGCTGGGGTAGGGAAACCGAGGCTGGAGGCTGAAGGCAACTGCTGCTGCTGCTCCATACCCATACGACCCATAAGACCCATTCCCCTCCAGACTCCAGACTCCAGACTGTTTTCCCAACTTTTCTTGCATAACACGCTGTCATATCAGTAAGATCATCGTTTAACCCACCCACAGATCCAGCCCTGATTGGGGCTGCCAGGAAAAATTGAATGAGCTCCCCACGCACCCATGTTTCTCTTGATGGTCAATGGACCCTGGCCTATGATGCGCAGCATGCG
>JBIJDL010000437.1:0-5445 GCA_044344195.1 Candidatus Hydrogenedentales bacterium | reverse complement strand
GAACTCGCTACCCGGCGGCGGCCAACCTTACCGGGGCGGGGTTCCCACCCGCTAGACTTCACGACCTAGCCCGGCCGCACTGGACATTCCTGTCCGAGGCAAAACACACGTTTGTTCCCAAAGGGCCGCCAAATGTTTTCGTAGATCTTCATTCGCCAAAGTCATGTTTTTCCGTGCTCCGCGTTATCGAATATACACCCAATGTGCCCTCACGCCGAAGTGCACTTTGCCTCGGACAGGAATGTCCAAGATCCTGTGCGCCGCGAACTTTGGGTTGTGATCACTCTTCAATTCCCAACGATTCAAACTTCCAATCATCGACCGGGATCATGCTTTCAAAATCCACATCGCCCGCGAGGCCCAATCCCGGACCTTGCAGACTGCTCACGTCCACCGCGCCGTTTCGAATGCGCAGACGTCCGCTTTCGCCAAAGGGCTCGTAGAGCGTGCTGTTGGCCGATAGCGCCAGCGCCCGCTCCGTCGGAGACAGATGATCGAGCAGGCCAGCGTAATGGTGGCCGTTGCGCTCGGCATGGGTGACGCCCAGTGCGCTGGCCACGCAAAGATCCTGCTGCAGCGGCACCACGGGTTGATTGCACAGGTCCTCCGCCGACAGGAAATAAGCACCGGGTCGCCCCTGGCTGAGGCGCGCCGCCAGCGCGGCATTGAGAATCGACTTGAACACGCCCTTGCAGTTCTTCGCACTCACGCCGCGATATCCACAGTCGATGGCGCGCTGAAAGGTGTCCACGGCATCGTCGGACTCATCGATGAGCAGCGGCGGAAAGGCCGGACCCAGCTCGGCCACTTCTTCCCGGGTCACCTCCAGCGCGCGGGCCCGATCCACCGGCTGCTCGAAGTAGAGCACGCGCGGCCAGAAATCGTCGAGGGCGTCGTCCTGGGACAGGGCCTCCCACCACGACTTCAGCGCGGCAATGGAAGCAAACTGTTCGTTGCCATCGAGGGTCACCGCGTAATCCGCGGGTGCGCAGTCGCGCAAGAGATTGTGAATTGCCGCCAGGCGCGGACCGTCGATGTCCACATTGCCGCTGGCCTTAATCTTGAAATAATGCACGCCCCCTTCGCGGATCCACGACTCCACCGTGACTGGAAGGCCCTGCACGCGCCGCTCGGCCTCGGGCAGCTCGCTGTCCCGCAGGGCATCGCCCAGGCCCACCGTATGGCGAATGTGGACCGTCGAGGGCGGCGCGGTCGCGATGAAGGATTCGGAATTGAAGCTCGCCAGATCGGGAGCAATGGCGTCCGCGCGAATGCCCAGCAGATTATCGCGAAGCATGGTGTGAAAGCTCGCGCCCGCGCCCTTGCCAAAGGCATCAATCACCGCGCGCTCGTAAAGCGACGAACCAAACTGGGAGGTCAGTCCGTTGAGTCCGGCTTCGTGGCCGTAGCGCAGGACCACCGGGTGCGCGTCGGCCCACATGTCGAAAGGCGAAGCCCCGGCGCTTGCCGCATCGCGATAGACCTTGCCCGCAATCCGCACGGCGGCGATCAAGTCGTTGATGTTGTCTTCGAATTTCTTCGATGGGTCCTTGTCGAACCACTTCGGCGGCAGCATGTCCGCCGCAACCCCGGTGACCGACTTACCGTCGGCCCCCTCCATGACCAGTCGTAAGTGCAGCAAGGGCGCCGCCACCAGTACCGCCTTGCCATATCGAAAAGGAAGGCGCATGGTGATGTTGCGCAGAAACAACGCATCGTCCACGATGCGCAGTTGGGGAATGGCATAATCAGACACGCTTCTCTCTCCATCGTCCACGACCGGACGGCACTACGGGCACTCGCTGACGTGTAGCGATCCCATCTTGCCCGCTCGGAAACAAAATTTCAACATTGGAAGCCGCGCCCGCTGCCGCATAACGCAGGTTAAATGTCTCATTTTGGGATTCGTCCTTGAAAACAGCGCACTGAGTCGCAGCAATTCGGAATACGCGCAGTTTTCGACACTTTTTGAACAAACTTCTGTTAAAAATTTGTCGTTGACAAACACGGTTTTTTTTTGTAGCTTGAGTTCAAGCGGCATGTGTCGCGGCAGCAGTACAGTAGCAACCTCGGGTTCGTAACAGCAAGGAAGAGGGCTTCCCCAATGAATCTGTTCGTCCACCCAAGCGGATCTTCGACCCGCCATCGCTTGTTTCTCCGGTGCGTCTCCGTCTTCACCGCGCTCACCTTTCTCCCAAGTTCCGTGCAGGCGTGGCATTTCCTGCCTGCGGCGTATGCGGGGGGGGGGCCAACAGGTTCCATTGATTTGGAGGCCCTGCTCGACATGGAGGCCAACCTCAACGGCATGCACACGGAATACACCTATGACGCCCGCGGCCTCCAGGACTCCGTCCACCACAAGGACGGGACCACGGTGAAGCAGGGCTTCGACTACACCTTCGACGATGGCGGGAATATCACGCGCATCGATCACGAGGACGGTTCCTACTGGGCCTATGACTATGATGGGCGGGACCGCCTGATCGAAGCCCTCCGGGGCAACCATGCCTCGCCGACGATTCTGGCAACCTATGAATACACCTATGACGACGCGGACAACATGCTGACGAAGAAAGTGCCGTGGTACGACGATTTCCAGGACGGGAACATTACGGGCTGGTCGGGAAATACGGCTTACTACTCCGTGACGAACGGTGTGATGAAGAATACGCCGGACACCGCCGTGCGAGACCTCTATTTGACTGAAACCGACGCGGACCTCGACCTGAGTCTCGATTACATTCGTTACAGCGCCACGGAGCGTGTGGATGTGTACCTGCGTACCATCGACGGGAGCAACCGCCTCTATTTGGAGTTAAATCCCGGCAGTGTCCGCCTCCGACAGATGGACGGCGGCGTAACGACCACCCTGGCGACCTACACCACCACAGTGGCGCAGAATACGTGGTACAAGCTCCGGACTATCCTGGACGGCACTTCCGTCAAGATCTACTGGGGTGCCCAAGGGGCGGATTTCAACGAAATCATCTCCGCCACCACGACGGAGACCACCACGGCCCGGGCGGCCTGGTTCCGATCCCAACCCAATTCCGAGCACGGATTCGACAACATCCAGCTCATCGCTGGCACCCGCAGCACCACGGAAACCTTCACCTACAACGACGCCAACGAGCAGACCACCCACGCGAAGAATGGCGTCACCACCACCATGACCTACGACGACTGGGGGCGACTGGAAGAGCGCGACGACGGCACCCACGAGGCGATCTATGATTATCGCTACGGCAGCAAGCTCTACAGCGTGGCCAGCGATTTCCCCGGCGAGGGCAATGTGACATATGAGACGGGCGGCGATGGCAAGCGGCGGAGCCGTGTCGCGGGCGTGGAGGAGACTTGGTACAACTACTCAGTGGGTTTCGATGTCGTAAGTACAGAGAACGATGCGGATGGAAGCACGGGGTCGTTGACAATGACCAATGTGATCACCGCGCCCACCGCCCAGGTCTCCGCAACCCTGGGCGACCTCGCGGGCACAACACCCGCCTCTGGCACGGCTCGTTACTACGCCTTCGACCACCTTGGCAGCACACGTAGCGCGTGGAATGCATCTAAAATCGCTATGGGCAACTACGAGTTCGATCCCTACGGCGGCGAGCACTCTCACAAGGGGGCGCCTTTGGCTTCGCTGGCCGGAGCATATACCGGTAAACCTTGGGACCATACCGCGCGACTTTTCCACTTTCCCTACCGGCAATACAGCCCGGACATGGCGCGGTGGACAAGTCAAGATCCCTTGGGTGTGGTCGACGGGCCGAATGTGTATGGGTATGTTTTAGGTACACCCATAAATGCACGAGATCTTGATGGACGTCTAGCATGGTTTTGGATTATAGCTTGGGCATTAGTGGGAGACGGCGTGTTGGGTGGCGGATTTGTGGGGTATAAAGTTTGTGCTTGCGCTGATTGTGCACTTAAAGAGCAAGAACTCGCAATGGCAAATAGAAGAGCATACGAACAAGGAAGTATCACGCGGGAAACTTATGATAACTTCCGGAGGGAGCAACTAATGAATTCGCCCTGTCGGGAGATCTGCTCGGATGCAGCAATGGATGCCCTAAAGGAAGCAATAGGTAGTATTGATCCGAATCCGCTTCCCGCTTACGATCCACCATTTACGTATTGAGAAAATCTGAAAGAAGCTTATGTGTAATTTTTTGATCTTGATTTTTGGAACATCCAAACTATTTTATACGATTGCGCGTGAGTTAGATATATTTGGCGAGGACATTGGATTATTCCGGGTGGTCTTGAGCCTAGGTGGAGTGAGTCTTGTGTTGTTGCATTTGGTTCACAAACGACCTGAAGCTGGAAAAAGTTTATACTTGGTTGGCTCTATTGAGCTGCTCTTGAATCTATTTTTCGTTTTGTCGCTCTCCATTACGTTTTACATGTTGGCTGAAGGGTTGGAGAAAAAAATGCTACCTTTTTTCGCGCGGCATACGTTCTGGGCATTTGTGAGAGAAGTTTTGCTTGATCTCCTCTTCTGGATTGTCGTATTTATCTCGCTTCGCGGAAATAAGACAGATGGAACCCCATTAGAACGGTCGGCATAACGTCGCTCGCCTCCCTTTGGAAAACCAGGGACAGTCACCAGGGAAAACTAGGGAAAACTAGCGGTAAAATAGGGACAGCCACCTATAAAGCGTGGCGCGCCCATGGCGTATTTCGAGCAGGTGCAGGCGGAGTCGTTGCCCGCGCGCATCCAGTATGACTACCTCCAGGCCTATCTCGCTTTCTACCGCGAAGATCCGGCGGCGGCCGCCACCATCGCCGCGCAATTCAAGGACTATCCCGTGGACGCCTGGCGCGAGCGCTTTGCCGCCGTCGCGGCCCAGGCCAGTGAAATCGCGGGTGCCAACGCCCCCGCGACCGAAAAGCAGCCGGGTCAAGACGCACTCGCCACTCAGGAGCCCCAGCTCGATCTGGAGGTGAAGGAGGACACGCTCCTCATTCACTACGGCAACCTGAAGTCCTGCGTGCTCAGCTTCTACCCCATCGATCTGGAGATGCTGTTTACCAGGAGTCCCTTCGCGCTTGCGGACACGAACGTAGTCGCGGGCGTGAAGCCTCTGGCGACGCTGACCGTCACCTTCGACACGGCGCAAAACCAAATCGAGGTGGCCCTACCCGCCGAGTTTGCCGCGCGCCACGTCATCGTGAAGGCGGAAGGTGGTGGCATCAACCGCTCCGGCATCCGCTACGCCAGCAGCCTGGTCGCCCAGTTGATCGAGCGCTACGGCCAGGTCCAGGTCACCGCCAAAGCCGACGGGAAGCCGCTGCCGAAGGTCTATGTGAAGATCTTCGCCCAGATGCAGAACGGCGAGACGGTCTTTTACCGCGATGGCTACACCGACCTCCGGGGCCGCTTCGACTATGCCTCCTCCAGCACGCTGGACATTGCCCAGGTGAAGCAGTTCGTCATTC
>JBIJDL010000435.1:0-5458 GCA_044344195.1 Candidatus Hydrogenedentales bacterium | reverse complement strand
GTGGACGGCATACTGCAGTGGCTTCACGGTCAGTCTCCTCCCTCATGTTTCGCAGTGGGCGCTCCGGCCGGGGCCGGATTCTTATCAGTAGTCACTTTCATACTCTTCCACGTCGTCTTCCGACTCATACTCGTCAATCATCGCCTGGGCAACGCCCTGGGTGGTGAGGTAAGCCAGCTCGTCTTCCGACACACCGTAGGAACGGAGCAGGGCCAGTTGCTCCTCCGTCGGGGGCGGCTGGAGCACTTCGATCAGGCGGATGGCATCGCCCTTGGTCTTCAGGCGCTGAAGTTGGCCCTCGGTCGCGCCGAGATCCCGGAGGCGCCGTAGTTGATCTTCGGTCGGCGGCGCTTCTGCTTCCGAATCACTCTCGAAATCCGTCACGACTTCGTCGTCCCAGCCCGAAATACTCTCCAGGGCCGCGTCCAGGGACGAGGCGACCAGATGGGGCAGATGCTCGCTGGGCCGGGCCACTTCCACGACACGGGGCTCCAGTGCCTGGGCCCGTTGGGCCGTGAGCATGTTCCGGTTGCCGATGAGGGCAATCCGCCCGCCACACTTCTTGCAGTAGCCCCGAAAGCCCACAAACTGCGGGCGTATCTGGAGCGATTGCTCGCAATGTGGACAGATGAATATCATGACGACTCTCAACCAGGCCCCGAAGCGCAGGGGGGCACGCGCAACATGCCCGCTGCCACACCCTTAGGGCGCGACACGGGCCTCACTTCGCTTGACGCGGCCACGGCACGCGCTATACAGTGAGGGAATCATATAGCCCCGAGAGCCTCCACGCAACCTTAGACCCATGGGGAAGACGCTTCATCCATGCATTCTGGCCGAATCAGTTCTACCGTTGCGGCATTGGCGCTGCTTCTGGCGTCCCCTTTCCTCGCGGTGGCGGTGGAACCCGAAGCCGGTGACGCGGACGCCCTAAAACTTGACGTCTCGCCGGTTTACGAGGCGGAGAGCCTCAAAGACGGGGCCTTCCTCCGAGGCTGGCTGCTCTGCGGCCCCTTTCCCAATCCCGGAAAAACCGACAGCACCGGCGCCTGTGTCCATGATGGCTCCTGCAGCGGCTTTTTCACCGATTTCCTCGCCCCTTCGGGCGGCGAAAGCGCTGTGGCCCCCCAGGCGGACCTGCAGGTACTCGGTCCCGACCAGAAGACCCGCCGCTGGAACCCGGTCACTACGCTGGGCGGCAGGGTGTATATGGACGAGTACTTTTCGCCGTCGGAGTTCCAGACGGGCTACGCCGCATGCTGGATCAATGCCGCACAAGACGCCGACCGCCTCTTCGGCGTGGGGGGTGACGATGGCCTGCGCATCTGGGTCAATGGCGAAGAGGTTTTTCGCTACCACGGGGCCCGGACACTCAGGCCCGACGAGCACTACATCCGCTTTCCGCTGAAGGCCGGTCGCAATCTGGTTTTGGTGAAGCTGGACAACGGCACGGGACGCTGGGGCTTCTCGCTCCGCCCCGTGGACAACACCAGCGCAGTGAAGGAAACCATCAACCGGCTTCGCGAAGTCTTGCGCTTCGACTTTCGCACGGGAGAGCAAGGCTTTGAGATAACGCTGGGCGATCCGCTGACCCTTGGCAACCTGTGGGACCTCCCTGAAGGGGAGATCCAGGTAATGAACCGCAACGGGGATACGGTTCACACGTTTACGACGCCGCTGTGTCGGCCAGCCCTGTTGCCCTATGACGATTTTCCCGAGGAAGCCTATCTTCTTGAGGCTAAAGTACTCTGGCCTTATCGCGGTCGGATTCTGATTCCCGGCATGATCCACCGGGGTGATTTGCGCGCCGAGGTGCAGGCCATGGTCGCCGGCGAGGTGTCCGCACTGCCTGCGGGTCCTGCGGCGGATGCCTACCGAAACCTGCTGGACAGCATCCACCAACGGGACCAGTTCAACGGATTCGCCAGCGAGTCCTTCGCTTATGATCGCCTGAAAACGGGGCTCACCCAGGCATTGCAGTTCGCCGTGAATCTTCAGAATGCCACCTCGCCCTACGAGCGGATCTTCCCCCGGCCACGGCAAGCGGGCACGAGCGGGCACGAGCCCGTAACCATCACGGGAAATTGGACACTCCAGTCCGCGGAGTCGATATTCGAGGAAGCGCTGGACAACCATTTCTTCCGGCGCTGGAGCGATATTACATCGGGCCTGGGCGGCGCGAGCGCGGGGCGCGTCCATGTACTGGCGCTCGAATCCGGACTGCTTAACGTGCCCACGCCGGAGTTGGAAAGTGGATCCCCGCAGTTCACGGCAGCGGCGGAAGCGATCCGAGAGTTTGTGCCGGCCGAGCCGGAGGGTTACGCCATTCTGGTCCAGGCGGACGCGATTGTCGTTGCCGGGCGCACCGCTGCGGGGGCGTGCTACGGTTTGGACACCCTGCTCCAACTGCTTTCGGGCGCTTCGAGATCAGAAGAACAGACCTTGACCCTCGACTGCGGCACCATCATCGATGCACCAGTCTACCGCACCCGCGCTTCACTGCTCGCGCTTGAGCAATTCGATGATGCCTTCAAATCGGCGATTGACGGCCTCGCGGCACTCCGCTTCAATCAGGTTTTCCTGCCCTCTTCCCTCTACACGGGCCTGGAGAATGCCGAGACCCAGGCGCTGCTCACAGCGGCCTATGTCTATTGCCGGGCGCGATTTGTGGAACCGATTCCACTCATCGAAACCTTCGGATCCGCTACGGTGGTCGCCGCAATAGATCCCAACCTGCTTGAGGGTTCGCACGTGGAGGAGCTGCCGGTGGTGGTCGATGATCTGCGGCGGGTCCATCTCCCCTATGACCGCATCCTCGATTGCGATTCCAGTCGACCCCGGGTACGCACGGCGAAGGGCTACGCGGTGTTGCGCCAGGACCGTGACTACGTATTTGAATCCTATGCGCCCCCAGTCCTCCAGCTCAAGGGCCAGGCCCCGGTTCAGACGGGAGATACCCTGCTCATCACGGCGGACCTCGTCGATCACTCCCAGGCCAACACGCCCGCGTGCTGTCCTTCCGATACGAACACCTGGCTCATGCTGGAGAAGTTGATGGCGGATGTCTACACGCACCTGAAACCCAAGGGGGTCCACTTGGGGCATTCCGGAGCGGGGTATCTCAATCGGGACAGCCGCTGCATTGAGCGGGGCATGCCCAACGATCTTATCCTTGCGGATGCCGTGCAGAAAGGCACCGACATCGTCCGCAATCTGGATCGCAAGGCGGAAGTTTTTATCTGGGGAGAGCACTTCAATCCGCTGGACCGGGCCATCGAACTCGATGCGGTCAAGGCGGCGCAACAGCTTCCGAAAGATATCACGGTGGTGGATATGCATGTCGAGGGTGCCTCGTGGTATGACCTGTGGCGTATAGAAGAAGGTCTCAACTTTTTTGATCAGTTCGGATTGGACACCTTGGGCGTGGTCCGCTCGGACCCGCTGGCAACGGCCCGCTACGGTGCGATGAAGGGAGAGCATCCACAGCGCTTTCGCGGCATGCTCCACTATCCGGTTCCCGGCGACGAGGGGGGGCAATATGCCGCAGCGCAAGCGGGCTGGGAGGCCACAACCCTACTGGGAAGTATTGGGTTCCCCGTGGCGCGGCATGCATCCGAAGCACGCTGAATTCGTACATCCGGCCCGTTGAGTGCTATTATTAAGCCTGATCCGGGCTGCAGTTCTCCGTGCCGCGCCCGGCGTGTGCGAAGCTCTGAAACCCGAATTCTGCTATCTATGACCGAACCATCCAACGTACCCGTGAACAACAATTCAAGCGCTGATCGTCTCGCCCAGTTACTGGTAAAACAGGGCATCGTGTCCGCCGGGCAAGTCCACGCCGCGCTGACCCTTCAAGAAAACGAGAACAGCCACCTCGTGAAGGGGCTGGTCAGCCTCGGTTTTCTCAAAGAATCCGACCTGACCAATTTCCTGGTCAAGCACCTGAAGCTGCCCCGGCTCAACCTCGGGGATTACAATGTGAGCCAGGACGTGCTCAAGACCGTCCCGCGCGAACTGTGCCTGCGCTATCGGCTCATGCCCATCGACATTCTGGGCAGGAACCTGACCCTGGCCATGGTGAATCCCCTGGACGATGCCGCGCTCGCCGCCGTCCAACAGGCGTGTCCGGACTTCCGACTGAAGCCTTTCCTCTGCTCTCTTTCCGATTTTGACCTCGTGGCCAGTCGGCTGCTGCGCAGCGAACAGGAACAAAAGAGCAACTCCGAAATCAGCCTCAAGAGCCTGGGCATCACCGGGCCCGCGCGCAAAACCGAGGTGGCCCCCAGCGCCCCGCGCTATGTGGCACCCGTTGAAGCGGAAGACGACCCGACGGCAACGAAACTTTTCGACAGTCCCGCAGTGATTCCGCGCCGGTCGACGGGACCGCTGCGCTCCAGCCTGATTTGCCTCGATGGGTGGGAACTGGGCCGGGAAATCGAAATTCAGGGGAGTGAGTACCTTCTGGGACGCTCCACTGAAGCCGACACGACCATCGCCTCGCCCCTCATATCCCGGGAGCACGCCCGGATAACGCGAAATGAGGAATATGGTCAGGAGACCTTTGTCATCACGGACCTCAAGAGCAGCAATGGGACCTTCGTGAACAACATCCCCGTTACCACGACCATCCTGCGCCACGGGGACCGGATCCTCCTGGGCAATGTACTCTTCAAGTTCGTGCTGCTGGACGAGGTGGAGGCGCGATTCCACAAGGACGTACACCGCCTCTACAGCATCCAGAAGGGTACGGGACTCCTGCCCGCCGATGGCTGGTTCAAGGCCCTGGACCTCGCCGTGGGAACACCCGAAGGCCTGCTGCGGACGGCGTGCCTGATCGAAATCGACAACCTGCCCGCGATTGAACAGAGCCATGGACAGATTGCGAGTGTCATTGTGCTGAGCGACGCCAGCGATATTCTGGGCCGCTCGCTGGGCCGAGGCGACCTTCCCGGCGACCTCGGGAACGGACGCATCGGTGTCCTTTTTGAATCAAAACCGATGGAAGCCGCTTATCTTTTGCTGGAGGATCTGCGACGCGCCGTGGAGGCCCACGTATTCACCCACAAGGAAGCCCGCTTCCGCACGACATTGAGCATTGGCCTGGCGACGACAGAAGGCTGTGCCGATGGCAATAGTTTTTACGGGAAGCTCGGAAGAGGACTGACCTCCGCCGTCGAGTACGGACGCAACCGAATCGAATTGCAGCACTAACCAACACAAACAGCATAATCAAGCAGGGCGCGATTTCGAAAACGCGACTCGACGAAATGTGTCGGTTTTGCATGGTTCATCGAATATAAAAATGAAGGAGACAGCGCGCCGCGAGCGGTATGCTGACTCCTCTTTTTGTTCGCGTCATGCGGAACAAGCGCGTTGGTGAACGGGTTGGCGTTACTCTTCTTCTGCCAGGGTGGCCGTAAACGTGCCGGAAAGCTGGACGGGAAACAGGGCGCTCCAC
>JBIJDL010000434.1:0-5468 GCA_044344195.1 Candidatus Hydrogenedentales bacterium | reverse complement strand
CTGTGTTTCCGGACCCATTCTTGCGCATAAAAAAAAGTTAGAAGGCACCCACGACGGAGGCGGAATGATCGCTGCTGACAAGAACCCAGCTATACTGATAAAGAATGACGCCGAAGACGCACAGGGTCGGCTGGCATATGGTGGTGAACACCTTCTTGCCACGGAAAGTGGCAAGATACCAGGCTTTTATCGGGGACTGTGTGCGGATCGCTTCGGGCATTAGCGGGCTCATTTCGGACCTTTCTGTTCCTTCATGGAGGCTCTGAGGCTTTGGTTTAACTGTCAACAAATTACCTAAAGCCATTCCCGTGCCAACAAAAATGCGTCATCCACAAATTGATTGAAATCAACTACTTCACAAGAAATACGTGTGTCAGACGGGAAGGATGAGGGCAGAGGAGGTCGAAGCTGGGTCCAAATTTGTACAAATAGTGCGAATCAAACAGGCTGCGTACAATTTTGTTGAATCCCCGCTAACCTGTCCCGCCCAAGACCCCATTCTTGCCTGGGAACGGTGCCATTACCCCCTAAAATGGCACCATGGAACCCTTTCGAAGGGCACAATTTCGTACGATGGCTTTTTCAGTGCCCCGAATCGCCGTAGCCGATCGCTTCGAGCACCTCGACCTCGTCAGGGGTCAGCGATACCGGGGCGCTGTCGCTCGCAACAGATTCTGCAAGATAGGCGTCGAGCACCTTGCCCATCGACGCGGCCCGCTCCTGCTCGCTGAGCGATATATCGGCCCACTCCTCTGGATCGCGCTCGAGGCTGAAAAGCTCGGTCTTGTTGGTGCCATGATTCCGGATCAGACTGTGGCTTTCGCTGAAAACAGCCGACTGATGAACGCTCAGCGAAGGCCAGGGGCCCCAGGTCTCGGAGTAGACCGCCCCGTTGTCGTCGCGATTCCACGAATCCAATGGTGTGGCACCCAGACGCTGTGCCAGCCAGGGCAAGATCACCATGGTGCTGACTATTTCCTCGTGAACACTTCCCGGCGTCTGGCCGTCAACAACAATCAGTGGCACGCGCACCTGCTCCTGGAAGAGGGTGACGCCGTGGCCCATGCCGCCCCGTTCCCAGAACTCTTCGCCATGGTCCGACAGAAAGACGAAAACGGTGTCGGCGTGCGTTGCCCGGATTCCCGTAACCAGTTCCTCGATGGCCTGATCCATGGCCAGGCATTCCAGATCATAACGATGGCGGACCGCCTCTTTAGCCCCGTTGCTCAGGTCGGGCAAGGTGTGGGTGCTTTGAAGCCCGATGGCCGTCTTCACCTGATCAAGGTAATAGTCCATGAAGCGCGCGTCATCGTCCAAAATAGCCCCATCGTCGTCGCTTATCACCGGCTGCGCGCCAAGGGCCTCCGCAAGCTCCGGCGTGGGACGGTAGGGCGCGTGGGGATCCATATAATGGGCATAAAGGAAAAAGGGAGCCGGAAGCTGGGCGAACGATTCCAGCGCCGCGCGGGTCACCTCACTGGCGGGCGCGCCGTTACTGAAATGGTACTGGCGCTCCTCGTAGCCCTGGGCAAATCCGAGGGCCCGCGTCAGATTGGCGTTCGTCTGAAAAGCCCAGGGCGTGTAGCCCTGCGCGACCAGCCACTCGGCGAGGGTCACCCACGATTCCCCGAGCTTGTCACTCGTGGGGTGCTCCGGGTCCTCAAGCCGCGCGCTGTGCCGCACGCCATGGCGATTGGAATAGACCCCCGTCAGCACCGAGGCCAATGCGGGCTTGGTCCAACTGCTGGGGCTGATGGCGTTGCGATAATAATCACCCTCCGCCGCCATCCGCGAAAGAAAGGGCATGACGGGTTTGCCATTGCGCCGGGCATCGATACGGTCCGCGCGGAGTGTGTCCATGACAATCAGGACGATATTCGGGCGGGCCGATGGCGGCGCAATCGGTTTGGACGCTTCGCTACAGCCGCTGACGAATAGCAATAGACCACCGAACAACAGATTTCCTGTACGCACTTTATTCATGCTCCCACTTCAGTATCCAGGGATCGCTGGTCCGCTCCTGGTGCTTCTTCAATCGGCCCTTCATCTCCGCAAGGCGCTCCTGATATACCGGGATGTCCGCCAGGTTGTGAAGCTCGTCCGGATCCTGTTCCAAATCGTACAACTCAAAGGACGCACGATGCAGGTAATCCTGAATCGGACGCTTCGCAAAGTGGGTGGCGTTGGTCAACACGAGGTGCTGCCAGGTTTTCGACTCCCACAGATCCGAAGCGAAGGGAAAGGAGAGTCCGCTGGCGATATTCCACGTCAGCTTATAGCGTTCATCGCGCAGGACCCGCACGGGGTAATACATGGTCACTTCGTGAAAAGTGTGGCTCAGAAAAACGCTGTCCCACCCCTCGGGGGACTCCTGCTCCAGTACGGACAGGAAGGATCGCCCATGGAATTCCTCGAGCTGGATCGCAATACATGCGTAGTCCAGGATGGTCGGCGTGATGTCGGCCCAGGTAATCATGGCATCCGTCACCACGCCCTCCCGCGCCGCCTCGGGATTGCGCACAACGCAGGGCAGGCGCACACCCGGCTCGTAGCAGTTGGTCTTCGCGCCGGGAAAGGCCATGCCATTGTCAGAGACATAGATGATGAGCGTGTCTTCCCAGTGGCCCGTGTCCTTCAAGGACTGGATAAGCCGCACGAGGCCGCTGTCCGCCTGCTGCACGGAGGCGTAATAGGCCGCAAGCTCCTCGCGCGTCGCGGCGTTATCCGGCAGGAAGGACGGCACTATCACGTCCTTCGGGTTGACCGCATCGGCCGTTTCCCGCTTGAAGGGCCGGTGCGGCTCCACGGTGCAGAAGTACATAAAGAAGGGCTGTGAGTCGTCCGCGAGCATGAAGGCTTCGGCGGCCGCCGCCAAATCGCCCGGCAGGATGCTCTTCTTCTCGCCCATGAAATCGACGCCCCACGACGCGAAATCATAAGTCTCGGGCGGGCCCACATGGAGCTTGCCCAATGATATCGTGCGGTAGCCCGCTTCGTTCAAGCGGTTCGGCAGGCTCTTGACTGTGTCGAAGGTGCGGAAGTGATGATAGTCGTGCTCGTGGCCATACTGTCCGTTGGCGTGGTTCAGCAGGCCCGTCAGAATCACGGAACGGCTCGCGCTGCACGACGGCGTGGTACAGAAGGCCCGGGTGAAGCGCGTGCCCGACGCCGCCAGGCTGTCGAGGCCCGGCGTCTTGATCACGGGGTTGCCATAGCAGCCCGCATCGGTGCCGCCCTGGTCGTCGGTGACGTAGAGCACGATGTTTTTCGGTGCGGCCTGGGTCGTGAGGGCCGCCAGGAGAAGCGACAGCGCGAGCAGAGCTATTCGGTACATTTTCTGGGTTTCCTTTATGCCTTGTATAGGACCGATAAGTCCGATAGGACCGATTGTTCTTATCAGTCCTATCCGACCTATCCGTCCTATCACCCGCTTGATTTCCGCAGGCTTCGCCGCCCACCATGGTATCTTCGTAGCATGCCCCACGCCGCCCCTGCTACACAAGCCAACCGGAGAGTCTCTACCATGCTGCCCAATCGACGCACCTTCTTGAAAGCGACCGCGAGCACCCTCGCTCTGGGTACCCTGCCCGCCGCAGCGCGTCCGGCCGATGTGCGCCAGGGACAGCCGAACATCCTCGTGATTCTCGCGGACGATCTGGGCTACGGCGATCTTTCCTGCATGGGCGCGCCCGACATTCAGACGCCCCACCTCGATGCGCTGATGGGTGCGGGCATGCGCTTCGACAACTTCTACGCGAACAGCCCCGTGTGCTCCCCCACGCGCGCGGCCCTGCTCAGCGGACGCTATCCCGACCTCGCGGGCGTGCCCGGTGTCATCCGCACCCACCGCGAGAACAGTTGGGGCTACCTGCGCGAGGACATGGTCCTGCTCCCCGCCGTGCTGAGGCGCGGCGGCTACCACACCGCCCTCGTGGGCAAGTGGCACCTGGGCCTGGAGTCGCCCAATACGCCCACCGAACGAGGTTTCGACCTCTTCCACGGCTTCCTCGGCGACATGATGGACGACTACTACACCCATCGCCGCCACGGCATCAACTACCTTCGCCATAATGCGGACGCAATCGAAGCCGAGGGACACGCCACCGATCTCTTCACCCAGTGGTCGGTGGACTACATCACGAAGCAGCAGACGGATGAGGCCCCTTTCTTCCTCTACCTCGCCTACAACGCGCCCCACTCGCCCATCGAACCGCCAGAAGATTGGCTCAAGAAAGTGCAGGCGCGCGATCCCGCGATGCCCGAGCAACGGGCAAAACTGGCGGCCCTCATCGAGCACATGGACGACGGAATCGGCCGCGTGGTGCAGGCGCTGAAAGACACGGGCCAATATGAGCAAACCCTGATTCTCTTCTGCTCCGACAACGGCGGCGATCTCCGCGCGGGCGGTACCAGCGGCGCGCTGAACGGCGGCAAGCAGGATATGCTCGAAGGGGGCATCAAATCGCCCATGTGCGCGGCCTGGCCCGAAAAAATTGCGTCGGGCCAGCGCTGCGATTCGCCTGCGATGACCATGGATTTCTACCCCACCCTCTGCGAGCTCGCGGGTCTGCCCTTTGATCGCAACATCGACGGCCTCAGCCTCCTCCCCACGCTGCGGGGCGAAGGCAACCTCGATTCCAATCGCACCATGATCTGGGTGCGCCGCGAAGGCGGCGCGCACGGCGGCCGGGAGTACTACGCCATCCGTCGCGGCCCCTGGAAGCTGCTGCAGAACGGCCCCTTCGAAGCCCTTCGCCTCTACAATCTCAACGACGACCCCGTGGAAGCAACGCCTCTGCCGAAAGAGCATGGGATGCACCAGCAACTCTTTGCCGCCCTCCGCGACCACATCAATCGGGCCGGGGCTATTCCCTGGCAACGAAGAGACTGAGGCGGCGCGGTGGGCTGCGGGGCCTACGCCATCGAAGGCGCGGGGAAAACTTCGGGTATCGTCTGCGCCCTGCTGGTGGCCACACGGGTTTGAAATACCGCCATATTGTGCTCAGGCCGGTGGTGAAGTAGCGCGTCGCCGCCGGGGGCGTGGACGAAGTGGACCAAGCTCGCGCGCGCTATTTGGTGCCGCACTTCGTCCACACGGCCCATTCCGCCGAAAACGTGCCTGTTGACCATGCGGATTCCGCGATCTACAATGGGGCTTGAACAACCGGAAAGCCAGAGTCAGCATGCGCGCCGCACCCACCTACCCCATCTACACCTGGCGACAGGCCAGCCGGGACGAAAGCGAGCTTCGCTATCGCCCAACCCTGCGCACCGTCCTGCACCGCCTCGCGATCACGTTCGTTTGTTTGTTGTTCGCTGCCTTGTTTCAATGGGGCCAAGGAGGCTTGGAGGACCGGCTCTCGTCCCCCTCGCGTTCGGCAACGGCCCCGGAAACGATACGGGAGTTGCAGGCCGCAGAAGAAAACCTCATCGAATCGATGCGCGGAACGCTGGGGGAGGCGGCCACG
>JBIJDL010000433.1:0-5484 GCA_044344195.1 Candidatus Hydrogenedentales bacterium | reverse complement strand
TTGGCAATGCGCGCTACCTGGAATGGGTCGGCATCGCGGACTATGCGCTTGTGCTGATTGCGCTGGGCGCGGTGGTTGTGCTCGCCGTGCGCTGCGCGGGACGCAAAGAGTGGGACGCCCTCGCCTGGGTGGTGTCGCCCGCACTGGCCTGTGCGTTTTTCGTGTTGTGCAGTCTGGAGACCGCGGCTGGCATTGATACCCTGGCGATCTTCACCTACAACCTGTACCTGTTTGTCCTCGGCATTGTGGTCCTGCGCGCGGGCGTCGTGTCCGGGCGGGTGGCTACGGCCAATGCGGGCCTGGGCATCCTCGCGCTACTCTTTACCTTCCGATTCTTCGACAGCGACATGGGCATCCTCTTCCGGGGCGTGGCCTTTATCCTCATCGGCATGGGCTTCCTGGGGGCCAACCTTTGGATGTCGCGGCGTGCCGAAAACCACAAGGAGATCGCGTCATGAAAACCGTGCAATGGGGTGTTTTCGCAGTGATGGCGATCGCCCAACTGGCCGTGCCCTTCCTCATGATCGGTTCGCGCGAGGACGTGCTGGCGTCGGGCGTGGCGTACAAATTCCGCTGCGGTCCGGTGGATCCCTACGACGCTTTTCGCGGGCGCTATGTGGCCCTGAGCTTTCCCGATATGCAGCTCGAGAATTGGACGGGCCCGTACTTTCACGGCAGTGAAACGGCTTATGCGCTGCTTCGGGTGGACGAGGAGGGCCTGGCGAAGATTGCCGAGGTGACCTTGACGCCGCCGGCCTCGGGCGACTACCTGCGGGTGAAGGCCTATGGCGGAGGCGCGGGAAATTCGACGCTCTGGGTCACCCTGCCTTTCGACCGTTACTACATGGACGAGTTCCAGGCCCCGGCGGCCGAGGTGGCCTATCGCGGGCAAAGCCGAACGGAGGAGGGCGCCCATGCCGTCATCCGCGTGCAGGAGGGCGAAGGGGTAATCGCCGGGCTATACTTCGGGGAGGTGTCCATTGAGGAGTTTCTGCGTCAGGAGGCGGCGAAGGCGGTGACGGAGTTGCCCGCGGGGTGACAAGGGCGAAGAGGAAGTTCTGACCACGGAGCGCACGGATAGGCACGGATGTGAACTGTTACGTTTGTCGCCGTCACCCGATCAGGCGCGCTGCCAGCAGGGCGCGGCAGTCTTGGTAGTACTGGAGTACATCGGCCTTCTTCTCGAAGTCCATGGTCCCGATTTCGGCGATGCGTTCGTCGAGCCTGGCGAGCAGCCAGTTTACCGACGCCACGTTCGCTATGGGTTCTTCGCCGCGTAGCACGTACATCGGGTTGGTGTGGGCCTCGGCGTCCGGTAGACCCGAGGCTTGTTCACCATAGGCCCGCGCCGAGAACCAGGTGGAGCCCGACAGGGGGAGTTGGAAGCGGTAAGTGAGTTGCTGTGGTAGGCGTCCGGCCTTCGTGGTGCGGTCAATGCGAAAGTGTTTTGCAGGCAATCCATTTGCGATGATCTGGACGTCCGAGACGGCGGAGAGTTCCGAACGCACGGTCAGGAAGATATCGACCGTCTGCGTTCCCGCTTCGATTTTGACCGAGTCGCCGGGACCCGCGTCATTCACCGTGAATTCCAGCATCGGGCCCGTAGTCATGAAGCTGCGGCCCGCCACGGCGGCGTCAGTCCAGGCGCGCATGGATTTGTCCTCGCCCAGGCGCACGTAGGTGCGGCAATCGCCCAGGGCCCGGCAATAGGGAAAATCGCTCGCGCCGACCGAGGGAAAGCGAAAGCCCGCGTTGAGGATGTGGTACCAGCCTTCCAGACCGATGCCGCGATAGATGGCGAACTGCAGGAGTTCCACGCCGTCCGTCGCGCCCGGGATGTAGTCGGCGTAGATCTCCTTTTCGTAGCCCCCGTGGGCGTGAAATGCCTTTCCGTTGAGGTTGTGGACTTCTTTGGCGACTTCGGCGAAGGTGGGCCATTCATTGACCGCCAGCACCTGATCTTTGAAGAGGAGTTCGTCCGCCATGAGGAGAAGGATGTGGCCGAAGGTGATGTTTCGATACTCAAAGCCCGAACTGACCACATGATTCCCGCGCTGCAGCACCGATGCATCGCCCATGCCCTGCAACTGGGGCCATTCCTGGTCCGCCATCACGCCGTTGAACTGCTTCGGATCGTTCATGCCCAGGAGGAAGCCATAGCGGATGTCCTCCGCCGCCGTGAGGTCGAGGGCGCGCTCCAGATCGGTGTTGTCGCGCCGGTTCAGGTGGATGTGGGGATCGCCGGAAAACCAGCCCTGCGCCGCCATGTCCAGCGTGCGCTGAATGGTGACGGTCGATTCCACGACGCCATTGGCAGCCACCGTCACTTTCTGTCGCACGGGTCGATATTCCAGACCTTTCCACACTTCGATGGTGGATTCCCCGGCGGGCACGCGCACGGACTCCTCCCCGTCGCAATAGAAGAACCATCCGTAGTAGCGGAAGGGGCCCTTCTCCTTTCGATTGCCGAGGCGTTGAAGGCTCCAGGGCTGCTGCGCGTGCTGCTCGGGCTCGTAGTAGTTTCCGTCTGGTCCGATGACGTTGACCCGGCAGAAGGTTGGTGCACCGGTCGCCGAATCTATCACGCGCAGGTTCAGCAGGGCTGACTGTGCGCCCTCGGCGACAGCGGGAACGCCAGCAACCGATGCGCCGGGTGCCGTGTGGATGAGCGCCTCGGCCTCGGGGGAAACGGGCGCGATGGGGCCGTGGGCGTCGTCGTGGGCAACGGTCGCGGGTGGGAAAGCGAGGAGGGCGATGACGAAGAGTGTGATAAGACCAATTCGATGCTTCATGGTGCATTTTCTCCCTTTGCGTCTCTGCGCCTTTGCGTGCTATCACCTTTCGGAATCCATTATTGTGCACGCTGAGGCGCGAAGGCGCAAAGAAAAAGGTGCAAGAAGAACCAGTGGAACCTAATCGCGTAGTATGGGGCGAATGGGCTCAAGCGGACGCTGTCAAATGTGCAATCGATTGGAGAGGCGAAAACCATGAGAGTAGTGTTTCTGGCCGTGCTGGCCTTTTGCTTGCTCGCGGCGCATACCGAATCCCTGAAGTTCGAGGTGCGCTCCGCCGACACGGGCGAATTCGTGCCATGCCGGATTCACCTTTGGGACGGGGCCGGTGCCCGGGTGAAACACCCGACGCTGTCCTGGTGGCATGACCATGTCACCTGCGAGGGGGAGGCGACCTTTGAGGTCGTGCCGGGTGCCTATCGGTACAAAGTAGCGCGTGGGCCGGAGTTTGAGTCGCGGGAAGGGACGCTGGCCATTGAGGCCGGCGAGAGCCGAGTCGAAGCGGTCAACCTGGGGCGCATCGTGGATATGTCGGCGCGGGGCTGGTGGTCCGGCGAGACCCATATTCATCGGCCTGTGGAGGAGGTGCCCCTGCTTATCCGCGCGGAGGACCTGCATGTTGCGCCGGTGATCACCTGGTGGAACAAGACGAATCCCTGGCTCAGCGAGCCCCTGCCGGAAAATCCCTTGCAGGCGCTGCCGGACAATCGCTTTATTTACCTGCTCGGTGGAGAGGATGAGCGGGGCGGCGGGGCATTCATGTATTTCAATGCGCCGCCCATGGACGTGACTCAGGCGGGTCGGGAGACGCCCTCAGCGCTGGAATTCGCCGAAAAGGGACTCGCGGCAGGGGCACACATCGACATGGAAAAGCCCTTCTGGTGGGACATGCCTGCGGCACTCGCCCTGGACCGAATTCACACCATCGGCATCGTAAACAACCACATGCAACTTGGCGAGATAATGGACGACGAGGCCTGGGGCAAGGCGCGCCCGAAGGAGGACTTTCCCTCGCCGCTGGGCAATGGCTTCTGGACCCAGCACATATACTATCAGGTGCTGAACGCGGGCTACCGCATTCCGCCGTCTGCCGGGAGCGCTTCGGGCGTGCTGAAGAGTCCTGTGGGCTACAACCGCGTCTATGTGTACCTCGGAGACAAACTGGACTATGACGCGTGGTGGGAGGGTCTCCGCGGGGGGCGCACGATGGTGACCAATGGCCCGCTGCTCGATGTCACGGTGGAGGGGGAACCGCCGGGACATGTATTTCAGGTGGAAGCGGGCGCTGTGCTGAACGCGCAGGCCGCGTTGCTCGGCGCGGAGCCGGTGTCGATCGTGCAGGTGTTGATGAATGGTGAGGTGGTGGTGGAGAAGACGCCGAAGGAGCTTGCGGCGGACGGGCAACTGCCCGTGACGATTGCGGAGAGCGGCTGGTTTCTCGTGCGAGCACTCGGGTCGAATCCCACGACCTTCCGGATGGCGTCCACAGCGTCCTATTATGTGGAAGTGAAGGGCGTGCCCTTCAAGCCGAAAGCGGAGGCGCTGCAGTTTTTCATCGACTGGATCAACGAGCGGATTGTGAAGTTGGAAGCTTCGCCCGAAGAGGGAAAGGCCGGGGCGATTGCATTGCAGCGCGATGCGCGGGATGTGTTTGTCGGGAAGCTGGCGGAGGTGGGGAAGCGGTGATGGATGATGTGATGGATGACGTGGATTGGGTTGGAAGAATGGGTCCTATGGGTCTTATGGGACCAATGGGTCGTATTTTTGATTGATCCGCCAAAGTTCAGATGACCCATACGACTCATAAGACCTATAAGACCCATTTCCACGAACCCAGCATCCAACCACTTGCCTCTCCGTATTTTTTTCCCCATACTACCCGACGTGTCTCAATATAGCAGGCCCCAATCCGTCAGGAGAATCGCCATGACCTTTATTGCCGCTCTCGCCCTTGCCGCCGCCAGCCTTACGGGCGCCGCGAGTATGGACGACGCCCTTGTCCGCGCCGCTATCCCGGAAGACGTGGCGGGCGCGGAAATCAAGCGCTATCTCCACCCGAAGGTGCCTCCGCTCGTGGTGCCCGAGTCGCGCGAAGCGTGGGAGGCACAGGCCAACGAGCTGCGCGCGAAATTCCTGAGCGAGATCGTGCTCAAGGGCGTGCCCGAGGCGTGGACCCAGGGCGAGGTGAGCATTCGTTGGACGGAAGACATCGAAACGGGCAAAGGCTACCGCATCCGCAAACTGCTCTACGAGGTGGTGCCGGGCTTCTGGAATCCAGCATTGCTCTATGAGCCCGACGGCGACGCGACCGGCCTGCCCACGGTCCTCAACGTCAACGGACACTACGCCGAGGGCAAGTGGCGGCCCGAAGAGCAGACGCGCTGCATCAATCTGGCCAAGCGCGGCGTGCTGAACATTCACCCGGAATGGATCGGCATGGGCGAGCTCGGCGGCGTTGAGTACTCCCACGAACGCATCGCCTATCTCGATGCGGCCGGTGTGAGCGGCGTCTCCCTATTCTATTTGTCCCTTTCCCGCGCGCTGGACGTGCTTCAAGCCCATCCTCGGGCGGATAAGAACCGCATTGGCATGACGGGCCTTTCCGGCGGCGGCTGGCAGACGGCGCTTTTGAGTGCGCTGGACGAGCGCGTGTCGGTGGTTGTGCCCGTGGCGGGCCACGGGGCCATGGGCG
>JBIJDL010000432.1:0-5490 GCA_044344195.1 Candidatus Hydrogenedentales bacterium | reverse complement strand
ATAAAAGCCCCCAGGAGCGCCTTGGCGATTCCAGAGGCCACGTCCTCCAGATTCAGCAACCCATGACCAGGCCAACGAACCGGGGAGCGTGACGGTGTTGCAGTTAGTTTATGAATCCGGGGGTCCCCAGGCGCGGCCTGCGTCCGGTGCGCTCCAGTGTGGACCCATTGTCACCTTGATTCCAGCCGAAGGAACCGTCACATTCCCTCCATGATTGCAGCCAAATCCAGCGATTCCCCACCCAACACGCATACCGCCGACCCAGGTACCCCCTTGTATGCGGCGCTGCTGATTCTCAGTGCGGTCTATGTCTTTCTGATTGCCGCCATGCTGACTGCAAATGCCTCGTATACCTCGTTCGAGGTCTTTCGGCGCACCCTCGCATCGCCGGAAATCCAGTATGCCATCAAGCTGAGCCTCGTCACGAGCAGCATCACGACCGTGTTGTCCCTGTGGGTGGCCACGGCGCTGAGCTACAGCCTTTCGCGATTCAACTTTCGGGGTAAGTTCCTTGTGGACGCCCTGCTTGACGTGCCCATTGTGCTGCCCCCGCTTGTGGTCGGACTGAGCCTGTTGATGCTGTCAAGCACGGCCCCCGGTGCCTGAGTCGAAGATGAATTTGACGCGCTGACCCTGGGCTGCACGCGCAGCCAGGCCTTCTGGAATGTGACCCTGCCCGAGGCCCGGCGCGGTTTGCTGGTGGCGGCGACGCTGGCCTGGGCCCGCTCGCTGGGTGAATTCGGACCGATCCTGATGTTTGCCGACGCGACCTGGATGAAGACCGAGGTGATGCCGACCTCGGTGTTTCTGCAGATGAGTGTGGGCGATATCGAGTCGGCCTCCGCAGTGATGAACTGACACTTGTGCTGCTGCGTCTCCTTCGGGAGCATGGCATTACGGTTCTCCATTCCACCCATTCACGGGCGGAGGCTCGAAACACGGGCAATCTGTATTCCAACTTGACAGAGGTGTTATCATACAGGGGGGAAGCAATGGGGGCGTTGACGATGGCGACTTCGCCTGGAGACCAGGATTAGTGCATGACTGATTTCACCAATAGCGCATCGATGCCGAAGCGAAGCTCGAGCGGCCCCGGCTTCGATCTCCGCCCTTCCGAAGATTACATGTCGCTGTTACTGTCCTGCACATTGCCCCCGCGAAATATTGAGATTCTGGTGGGCCGAATTCGTAACGAGCTTGGCGATCTCGGCATCAACACGGAAGAACGGCTCAGTGAGGCTTTGGCGCGATTCCATAAGGCCGTTCCGCAGGGACCCTATCTGGAAAATGTGGTGCTCCTGGAGGGCTCCCCTCCCTTCCCGCCGGTGGACGAGGCCATCCGATGGAATGGCAACTTTCTGGAAAAGGGATTTGTCGTCGATCCCGAAACGGGCAAGGCCGACTATCGCAGAAAGATTGCGGATGTTTCTGTCATCCAGGGCCAGTTGCTGGCCGAGATCATTCCCGGACAGCCCGGCAAGAATGGCCATGACGTGTTTGGGCGCGTGGTGCCGCCCCGCGACCCGCGCCCGGCAAAAATCCACGAAGGAAAGAACGTCCGGTACAACCCCGCTTTGCGCGCCTACACCTCGGAAGTCAGCGGTCGTATCCGGTTTGTCGCCGAGGTGCTGTCGGTTGACGATGTCTACAAGATCGAAGGCAATGTGGGGCTTCGCACCGGGAATATCAAGCATCCCGGAGCCCTCATTGTAACGCGCGATATCCAGAGCCAGTCCGAGGTGATCGCGTCTGGCGATATCGATGTGGGCGAGAATATTGAGGACGCCATCGTGGAGTCGGGCGGTAACCTGACCGTCCAGGGCGGTATCTCCTTTAAAGAGCGCGGTCTGATCAAGGTCGCCGGCAATCTACACGCGCGGTTCATTCGGAATGCCGTCATTGAAGCCGGTGGCGATATCTACGTGGATCGGGAAATCAACCAGTGCCAGATCCGTACGCGGGGCGCGGTAATCGTGACTCAGGGGCGGATCGTGGGTGGCTCCATTCTTGCCCTCAAGGGCATCGAAACGGGTGATCTCGGTAGCGATGCCTGCATCGCTTCGGAGTTGACCGTGGGCAAAGATTACACCATGGAATCCGTTATCACGGAAAAGCGCGCCGTGGTAGAGTCCTCCAAAACCATTGTCATGAAATTGCGCGACGCGGTCGCCCCGTTGCGAACCAAACGCGATTCTCTGTCGCCGCCCATGAAACAGAAGCTGGCCCAGTTGCTTGACGAACTGCAGAAGCGGGAGGCCGTATTTGCCGCTCAGGAGCGGGAACTGGAGGGGCTCTTTCGCTCCATCCATGCCTCGGCCAACAATCACATCTTCGTACACGGTCGCATCTATCCCGACAATCTCCTTCAGGTGGGTGCCCAGGTCAAGAAAATCAGGGAAGGGGTCGCCGGTCCCCTGAAGGTGGCGTTGCGCGATGGAAAGCTGGTATTCCTGAAATTGAAAGTGGGCGAGAACCTGAATAATCCGGTGTGAGCCCACGGGATGAAGGTCGGTCTTAAGTGGCCTGAGGATTTACCGATGTACAGCTTCCTGGATGCGGCCCGTTCGGTTTTGGACGCCATTGAGAACACGCAATTGGAAGAGATTCGCCGCGCAGGACAGCTCGTCGGCGAGTCCCTCCTCGTCGGCGGGGTCTGGCATCTCTTCGGCACGGGACACTCCCACATTATCAGCGAGGAAGTCTACTACCGCGCCGGTGGGCTCGCCCCCGTGAATGCGATCCTCTTCCCCGCCCTCATGCAACATGAAGGGCCCGCCACCAGCACAAAGCTGGAGCGTCTGCCCGGCCTCGCCCGCCTCATTCTCGAAAAGGAGGATATTCGCCCCGGCGAGGTGCTCACGATTATTTCGAACAGCGGTAAGAATGCCGTGCCCGTTGAAATGGCCCTGCTGGCAAGGGAGCGCGGTATAAAAACCATCGCCCTGACCTCCCTCGCTCAATCCAGCGCCGCCACCCTCGGCACGGGTCAGAGCCAGAAGTTGTTCGAAGTCTGTGATCTTGTCATCGACAACTGCGGGTGTAGCGGCGATGCCGCGCTTCCCGTGGGCCATGCCGGACTAGCCACCGGGCCCACCTCCACCCTCGCCAATGTCGCCATCATCCAGCAGATCGTGGTGGAGATTTGCCGCGTCTTCACGGACGCAGGCCAGGAACCGCCCCTCTTCAAGAGCGCCAATCTTCCGGGGGGCGATGCGTGGAATGCCGCGTTGATCAAGGAATATGGGGTGCGAGTGAATCTTCGATGAGTGGCGACGCGGAGGAACGGAGCCGCGCCGTTAAAGACTTCGCGAAGGAACTGGGTTTTGATGCGTGCGCCATCGCGGAGGCGGGCTCCGTCGATCCGGAAGATCGCCTGGGCCGATGGCTCTCGGCGGGCTACCATGCGGACATGGACTGGATGGCCGCCACGAAGGCAATTCGCCAGGATCCCCGCGTCAAAATGCCAGGAGCCCGCTCCGTGGTCGTCGTTGCGCGAAACTACTTCTACCCCGACCCCGAGTCCGGTGCGGGAACCGGCAAAGTGGCCCGCTATGCCCGCGGGCGCGACTATCACAAAGTCCTGAAGAAGCCCCTCGTCAAGCTCGCCCGATTCCTCGATGTTTTCGGCGTGGGCTCCCCCAGCTACGCCGCCGTGGACAGTGGGCCGGTCATGGAGCGCGCCTGGGCCGAGCGCGCGGGCCTGGGCTGGATCGGGAAAAACAGCCTCGTGCTCCGGCGCGATATTGGCTCCTGGTTTTTCCTCGGCACCGTGATCACGGAAGTCGAGTTGGCGCCGGACAGCCCCGTCGCGAATCATTGCGGGACCTGCCGCGCCTGCCTCGACGCCTGCCCGACGGACGCCTTCGTCCGCGAGGGCGTGCTCGACGCGCGCAAGTGCATCTCCTACCAGACCATCGAGAACCGGGGCGAGATTTCCGACGACGTGCAAAGCAACATGAAGGGCTGGGTCTTTGGCTGCGACATCTGCCAGGATGTTTGCCCTTGGAACCGCTTTGAGCAGACCAGCACCGAGCCCGATTTCGCGCCGAGAGACGGCCAGGCCTTTCCAAGAATGGAGGAGCTGGTCGCATCGAACGAAGTGGAATTCAACGAACGCTTCGCGGGAACGCCCATCCGGCGGACGAAGCACGCCGGCATGGTGCGGAATGCCAAAGTTCTCCTCGGTCCTGAGAAGAAAACGTGACGTGAGAGCTTGACTTACACTTGACTTACACTTGACTTACACTTGACTTACACTTGACTTACACTTGACTTACACTTGACTTACACTTGACTTACAGCCAGTAGTTACGTAAACATGCAGCTATGGCTTATTCTCCAATTTTTGAAATCACGACACGCTTGCTCGCTGAAGTAGAGCAGGTGTCCGCCCTTCGTGAGCGAATTCGCAACGCGTCGACAGACCTCGCCTGGATTCCCGCCTTACAGAAGGATTCCCGATCACGCAATGCCCACGCCTCGACGGCCATCGAAGGCAATCCCCTCACGCTCGAACAGGTTCGCGCGCTGGAGGAAGGACGGGGTCACCCTGACGCTGCGATCCGATACAATCGAGAAGTTTTGAACTACTTTGCAGGGCTGCGCTACATCGAACTGAATGCGCCGCTGGAAAGCATCCGCCACGAGGAGATCCTTGAACTTCATCAGATACTCGCGGGAGACGTAATGGATCAGGGCGAGTCCGGGAAATATCGCACCATGTCAGTTCAGGTTGGCCGCTACCTCCCCCCGCCCGCGAAAGCAGTCTCAGGCTTGATGTTCGAGCTTCTCGAATGGTGGAATGGCCCGGCACGGGCTTTGTCTCCCGTGCTCAGTTCAGCGATTTTGCATTACCGTTTCGAGGCCATTCATCCATTTGCCGATGGCAACGGGCGCACGGGTCGGGCCCTCGCATTGTGGGAGCTTTACCGCCGTGGCTTCGATACACACCACATCTTTGCCGTGGACGAACACTACTGGGAAGATAGACCGGCGTACTATGCCGCACTGGACGCCGTGTCGCGCGAAGGCGATGATTTGACGGGCTGGCTCGAGTATTGTGCGCGTGGGCTCCGGCAGACATTGGAACGCGCTTGGATTAGAATCCAGGACTTTCAGGCCCAGCCCGGTGCGAGACTATTGCTTCGTCCTCGCCAGGAAGAGATGTTGAAGCTGCTTCGCGAGCGGGGAAGCATGGCGCCAAAAGAGATTTGGGAAGCCTTGGGGGTTTCGCGCCAGGGAGCCATTGACCTGTTGCGGCCACTGCTGGACGCGGGATTGGTGGAAAAGGTCGGGGGAAAGCGGACTGGACGGTATGTGGCGAGATAGTGGCGGAGACATTGTGTTTGAAAGAAACCTCGAACCATATTCCGTGAGGCTACCCCCATCCTTCGACAGTTGGCGGTGTAAAATAAGTAACACTTTGGGGCCTTGTTCGACCGTGTTACTGGTGTAGAGGATATCTCTTTGACTTGGTGTTTTCAAGGGGGC
>JBIJDL010000431.1:0-5525 GCA_044344195.1 Candidatus Hydrogenedentales bacterium | reverse complement strand
CCACGGTAGACTGGCTGCTCGGTGAAGCCGGGCTGGCCCTGCGCGATATTGAGCTCCTGGCGGTCTCTTCCGGGCCCGGCTCCTTCACCGGTCTCCGCATCGGCGCGGCCACCTGGAAAGGCCTCGCCCTCGCCAACAATCTTCCGCTGGTCGCTGTACCCACCCTCGATGCCATGACCCGACTCTGCCCCTGCCCGCCAGCGTCGCACCTGGCCGTCGTGCTGGATGCCCGCATGAAGGAGGTCTTTGCCGCGGTCTACCGCTTTGCGGGTGGTCGCCGGATCAAGGCAATCCAAGACAAGGCCTGTTCCATCGAGTTGTTGCTGGAAGAGATTGCCGCCCTCGACGGATTCAGCGAGTCCGGCCTTACCCTGATAGGGGATGGCGCCAATCTCTACCGGAGCACAATCGCGGACCGCTTTACCCTTGCCACCATCGCCTCGCCGGCCCAGGGTGCGCCCCGCGCCAGCACCGTGGCGCTCGAAGCCCTCGCCCTCCAGGCTGCTGGCGCCTGCACCGACGCCGCCCTCGTCAGCCCGGTTTACCTGCGCAAATCGCAGGCGGAAATCAACCGGGATCTGAAGTTGGCCCAGTCCGCGACCTGAGGGAAGGCGGGCCCATGGAAGACGTGGCCTCCGATCCGATCGATGTCTCCCGCCTGCGCTATGTCCGGCTACAGAAGGAGCATCTGCCCGAGGTCCTCGTGCTGGAACACGCGTCGTACCCCGACCCCTGGACCCAGGGCATGTTTCACCAGGAAATGCGGAATGGCCCGTCCCATTTCTATCTCGCCTATCACGGGGATCGCCTCATCGCCTATGGCGGTTTCTGGATGATTCTGGACGAGGTCCACATCACCAAAATCACCGTGGCACCGGCCTTGCGTGGCCGCGGCCTGGGACGCGTGTTCATGACCTTTCTCGAATCGCGCGGCACGGAGGCCGGTGGGAAAGTCATCCGGCTGGAAGTCCGGGAATCCAATGCCTCGGCGCGGGGTCTTTACCGCAACATGGGCTTCGAGGAAATCGGGATTCGCAAGAACTACTACGCCGTCAGTGCGGAGCACGCTATCGTCATGGTGAAACACCTGACCGGAGAGGGAGAGTAGTCCTCCCACAAGTCGAGGCCGCGTTGCGGTTTGACGTTTCTATGCCTATAATGCCCGATGACCGGCGCGGCCTTGAACCGTGTTCTGGTCCCGTAATCGTGCAGACCCGGAATCTCCCCGTCTTGAGCGAAGCGAAGCTCCAATGCCTGCGATCCATCCCCCTCGGTACCCTCGGTACCGGCGCGGTAGAAGTATGCAGCGACGGGCGCTTCCGCAACCTCACCATCAACAACAACCGGACGGAATCCAACCGTATCCCCGTGGCGCCCCACACCTTTCTGGCGGTCTGTGCTCGGGGCCGGGACGTGTCCTACTGTCGGCGACTTCAGATCGCCGACCCCGGGCTCCCCTCCGGCCATGCGCTGCCGCAGGACGGACTTCGTTTTCGCGCTCACTATCCGCTGGTGGATTGCGGCGTCCACGATCCCGGTTCCCCCGTTGAGGTAGTGTGGAGCGCCTTCGCACCCGTGGTGCCCTATGACTATGACGCTTCCGCGCTGCCGCTGATTTATCTCGGTATTCAGGTCACCAACACCAGCGACGAAGCGCAGGAGATCGCCGCGCTGCTGAACTGGCAGAACACCTGCGGTCACAGCGCTTCCACCTTCCCCGAGCATCCCGCGAATATAGTCCGCGACACCCTCATCACGCAGGCCGACTGGGAGCGCATGCGGGGGGGGGGCGTCGGGGACAACGAGCGGCGCCTCTCTTCCAAAACTGGACAGATGGAGGCCAATCAGGCGATGGAGGTACGTCCGGGCGATGTGCCTCCCAATGCGCTGGTGTTCGGCGATGTGCGCTCGGTGGATTCGAATGAAGACGGCCAGTACTGCGTTGCCACGCCCTGGAACGCCAGCGTGCGCACGGCGGTGCGCGTCTGGGATCCCGAAAATCCGACCGAAGAGGCCGCCTTCTGGAATGAATTTGCCCTGCCCGGGGGCCACAGCGGCGATGAGTCGCCAGGCCACGGCGTACCCCGCTGCGGCGCCGTCTGCAACCACTTCCGGGTCGAAGCGGGGCAAACCCGAAGTGTGGAGTTCGTCGTCTCCTGGTACTGCCCGCGTTACGTGGTTAATGGCGTCGCGGAGGGCAATTTCTATGCGAACAACCATCCCGACGCCCGGGCCGTTGCGCGCATCGGACTCACGAACAGCAAGTACTATTTCGCCGCGATCAGCGGCTGGCAGCAGCGCCTCGCGTCCGCGGATCTGCCCGCCGCCTTCGTCAAGCGGCTCCTCGCGAGTTGTGAAGTGCTCAGTACCAATTCCCTGCACACGCGCAACGGCGGATTCGGCCTGTTCGAAAGTGCACGGGACACGCGGGTTAACTACCTTCGCGATCGCTGGTTCTGGTCCATGGGGCTGCTCCTTTTCTACCCCCGGCTGGAGCTCGACACCCTGGATCGTGTCATCCAGCGCGTGATCGGCGAGACGGATCGCAGTTTCCGCATCAGCGAGGGTCTGGAGGGTTTCGGCGGGGGAGAGTTTGTCGCTCCCGGCGCGGCTCAGGTGGAAGTCTGCGCCCATCTGGTCACCATGACGTGGCGCAACTTCCTCTTCAGCGGAAGTCTCTCCTTTCTCAACCGGGTCGTGCCCGGACTTCAGAGCGTCCTCGCCGCCATCATTGCGCAGGACAAGGATTTTGACGGCTTCCCCGATATTCAGCATGAAACGCCGGGCCTCGATTGCGCCTTTGCCAGCGGCCTGAACGTGATCACGGCCGGGTTGTGGATAGTGGCCCTCGCGGCTGGCGAGCGGATGGCGCGGCGACAGAAACTTCACGAGGCTGCTGTATACAAGCAGGCGCTGGATCGCGCGTCGCGCAGCTTTGAGCGATACTTCTGGAACACGGAACACGGGTACTACACGCTCTACCCCGATGTCCGCACCGAACTCGTTGGGGAGTCGCCGCTCCAGACCGCGTGCCATGTGGGCCAGTTGCAACCGTTCTGGATTGCTGACCTGCTGGGGCTGGAAGGTCTTTTCCCGCTCAGGCATGTGGTTCGCGCCCTGAAAACGGTGGAGACCCACCATTGGAAGGACGGGCGGCTGACGATGTTGTCCTGGCCGGGCGGCGATGGGGACGAGTCAGCTTCGCCGTGGAGCACGGTCGGCGGTATTCACGCCTACAACGCGCTGCGCTACGCCTGCTGCAAGCTCCAGCAGGAGTTCGACGGGCCGATTGCGGAAATCCTGGGGGAGACGGACGTCACGGAAGGCGGGGTACCCCCGCGCCATGTGAGCGATCTTTCACTCTGGTATCTGATCATG
This sequence comes from Candidatus Hydrogenedentales bacterium, assembly GCA_044344195.1. Taxonomy (GTDB): domain Bacteria; phylum Hydrogenedentota; class Hydrogenedentia; order Hydrogenedentales; family JAEUWI01; genus JAEUWI01. Next base: position 2,147 of record JBIJDL010000431.1, on the reverse strand, counting down.
GCGCTGTCCGATGTTCGCCTCGACTTGGCGGACAAGCGGTTGATCGTGCGAACCAATCCGCGGGAACGGGGGCACAAGAAACACGTGACCCTCTTTACCCCGAATGGCTTCGGTGCGGTTACCATCCACATCAACCAATCCGGCGCGCTCCAATGTCTGATTGAATTCCGGATGGATATACCCCAGGAGCTCACCTCCATTCGGGTGCACCTGCCCGCGGGCGCGGGGGAGGTGCAATGTCGACTGGAGCTGGAAGATGGCCCCGTCCCTACGAACGTAAACGTATTTTCCGAAGCGTCAGGTACTCGTGTAGACGTGTTTCCCGAAGCGAAGCTCTCGGCGTCGGCGTTTTCGCTCCAATTGATCGGGAGCGGCGCGGAAGAGCCGGAGACGTCTAGCAAAAGGCAATGGATTCCACGCTGGCTCCGGCGATAGCGTGTTGCCTTGCCAGCCGGTGCAGGGCGCGAAGGCATTCCGATTCCGCGCTCAGGATTCGGTAGTAGTATTCACCCGCGCCGGATACGTTTTTGTTGAGCTCCGCCTCACCCCGCCGTGCGGATTCGCCCAGCACGGTGCGCAGCAGCCGGATCGGACTATTTCCGTGGCAAACCCAGACCCCAAGCACGAGCGGCGTACGCGTGAGCGCGCGCCACAGTTCGGCCAAGTCGTGCCCCTCGCCGGGTCGGTTTTTTTCTCCGGCGCCCGAGACCAGCAGGGCATCGCCGCGGTCCGCAACATCCGGGGGAACAAACGCCGGCATCGGCAGTCCCCGTTCGGCAAAGATGATCTGGATGTAAATGGCCAGGTGGCGGGCCTCCGGTGTCACCTGAATGCGCCGGACCGATTCCAGCGCACTGGTGGTGATCAGGCGTTCCGTCGTGCTTCCATCCTGTGCGGCCAGGCCCGCGCCGGGAATCACGCAGAGCGCCGGATCGTCCAGCAAGACGCAGGGAGGCACCAGAGCGCAGGCGCAGGCCTGCAGCCGCAGGGCTTCAGCGATCGCTTCCACCGGCATGGCGGTCAGCCGCAGGTCGCCGCGCTCCTCCAGTCCGGTCAGCAGCGGCGCGGCATGCGGCCAGGTGGGCACGCCCACCAGCGGGGTGAGAAATGGGCTTTGAACCATGTTGCGCTCCATGTGACTGGCCTATTGTCCCCCGCATGCCCACAGCGGTTCAAGAGCAGGGTGTCGTGTTGGGGTACACCCACTGCCCGCAGCAGATCCACGCCGTCAAAACTCGCATCCTTCTTTTCGCGTGGTGTATTTTTAATCAGGGTAGTATCGCCCTCGCCGAGGGCAACGAATCGAAACAGGATGTTCACGCGCATGTTGATTGCAGGTTTGACTGGTGGAACCGGATCGGGAAAGTCGACCGCCGCGCGGCGATTCGAATTCCACGAGATCGCCATCGTGGACGCCGATCGCGTGGGCCATACGCTCCTCGAACCCGGCGGCCAGGCCGAAGAGGCGGTGCTCAACCGCTTCGGAGACGCTATTCTGACGTGTGGTACCATAGACAGAGCGAAGCTGGGCCAACAGGTCTTTTCTGATTCGCAGGCGCTGGCGTCGTTGAACGGAATCATGAAGCCGCTGATTGCCGCGGAGATCGCAGCGCGGTGTGCTGCCTTCGCGGATGCGGGAAAACCCGTGACCATTGTCGATGCCGCGCTGCTCGGTGATAACGGTACAATTGAAGACTGGCTCGAGGGTTTAATCCTTGTGCTGAGCGACACAGATGTCCGGGTGCGGAGGCTTGTGGAAGCGCGCGGCCTTTCGGAAGCGCAGGCACGACAACGCATCGCATCCCAGGTGGACCCCGAAAAGAAACGCTCCATTGCCCGATGGGTGGTGGAGAACAATGGATCGCTCGAAAACCTCCACAATCAGGTCGATCATGTCGCCAGGGAGCTCATCACCCTGTCCCGGAGCACATAGCATGACCAATTGCGATACTTGCGGAAAGTTGATGGCGTCGGGCACCGGCGAGTTGCAGTGCCGTGCCTGCCGGGCCGAGGCCCGGGCCGCGGCCAAGGCACTGGCGGTCGAGTATGCCGTCGCCGTCGAGGCCGAGCCCGAAGTGCCTGTGGTCATTGAGGCGCCTCCCTGCGTTCGATGCCGGAAGCATGACGCCATGGAAGACTCCCATTTT
>JBIJDL010000075.1:0-18194 GCA_044344195.1 Candidatus Hydrogenedentales bacterium | reverse complement strand
TCAAACTCTGCACGATTCCAGGAACAAATGGCGAAGGTGGAGTTGGTTCTTCACCCAGATAGCCTGATATAGAGTGGCGTGTGACCAAAACGATTCGAAATTCATTGGGTTTGTGGCAGGTGATGGTCAGATCATGGGTCCACCTGCGATAGACAAACTCACTACACGGATGAGAGACACGGCACCCCCAGTAAGTCGGTGCCAATCCCTGGGTATTGTAGTTTCGACTGATGGTCTCAAAGGCAGTCTTTGGGGGGCATTCTTCTTTGAAATTGCCGCCAATCAGGAACTTCTTGTTCTTCAGGGTATCCCGTGGCACTTCAAGCGTATCCTCAACCCAGGTGCGAACACGCTTATTCAGATCTGGGTACGGGTCCGCCCACGCACTATTGACACATGTGGCGTCAAAAGCGCAGCGATAGTGGATTGTCCCGCCCGATAGGTCACTCATTCCTACAATTTCTTTCCGTTTTTACCCTGAATCATGGCTCCCCTGAGGTCTATTATAACATGGGGGAAAGGGAGGGGTTAGAATCGGAAATCACCAATGAAATTGGCATTATTGGGAGTAAGAGGAGGTAGTGCGTCCATCAAAATTGTTAAATATTTTACTTTTTTCAAAGAAACCATCGATTCCATGGAGCTTCAAAGTGCAGATTGGGAGACTACTTGTTCTCCGCCACACCTTCCAAGGCCAGCATGGCTATGATCCTCCTGAGTCGCGCGTTTTCAGCTCTCAGCGACTCAATGGTATCATTGGGATCTCCGTCCTCATCGGCTTCAATAACCGAGCCGGATTGGGGGGCTGTCTCGCTCAGATTTGAAACCAGAGTAAACTGCGAGCGGTAGAAATCCGTGAGGCGAGCTCGATTATTCTTCACCCTATAGCGTTTTAGAACCTTCTGGCGCGCAAGCCACTGAACCTCCAGCATCACCTGACTTGTGAATTGAAGGCGAGGCCATCCAGAAGTACGTATCCCAATATGGCGTAGAATCTCGGTGACCAGTTCATCTTTCTTGACACTGTTATTGGGCCGTTGTTCGAGAACTTCCACTATCAATTGGCGTATCTGTTCGCGTGAAAAATCAAGGAAATGGGTTCCCTCACTTGACTCCGTGTTATCCTCGTCGCACTCGACACCATCGCCGTACACCGCATCCTCCTCCTCATCATCATCTCCAATCACATCCCATGCGAGGTCCCCATCCTCATCCTGTCCCGCTACCAATGATGCCGCCGTGTGATGATCGTCAAAACTGTAGCTCTCTGTTAGCGTATAGTGTTGCCCGTCCGCGTCCATGACGAGAATCTCACTGTCAATCAGTTCCGTACGCAGCGCAGCATAAAGGCTGGAAAGGTCCTCATCCTGATAGCAGCTGAACTTGGATCCACGTACCACGGCGAACTCATCGTTCTCACAGAAGTATCCGATGGCGTAAACCTCGGCCGTGCAGAAGGTGTAGATCTGGTACTCTATAGCCTCGTCCAGAAAGTCGTTCTCAGGCACTTGCTCTAACGGCATGTACCCTTGTTCACACTTGGGGCAATCTAACCTTACTGCGAGCTTCTGTAACCGTCCGGTGAAGCGCATCTTCCGCCGGGCGGTCAGTCGGTGGTATTGGCCCATCGGTCGGGCAGGAGGCTCTCGATATGGCGGTTGGGGTGGGTGGGTATGCGGCGGAGGAGGTCTCGTAGGTAGGCGAAGGGGTCGAGGCCGTGGCGTTTGGCGCTGGCGATAAGGCTGAAGTGGATGGCGGCGGCGCGCCCGCCGTCGTCGGAGCCGAGGAAGAGCCAGTTCTTGCGTCCGACGGCGATGGCGCGGATGGCGCGTTCGGCGGAGTTGTTGTCGATGTTGAGGGCGGGGTCTTCGGTGTAGCGCAGGAGGGCGCTCCAGTTTTCGAGGCTGTAGTTGAGGGCGGTGCCCATGGGACTCTTGGGCAGCACGGCGTTGTACGTGGCCTTCGCCCACGTCTCGAAGTCCTCGAGCAGGGGGAGTGAGGCTTCCTGGCGCCGTTCGTGGCGCAGGCGGTCGGCCTCGGCACGGGGCAGGTCGGCGGTCTCCTCGCCGAGTTCGGCTTCTATCTTGTAGAACTCCTTGATCCGCAGGAGCGCGTCGTGCGCGCGCACGGGGTCGCTGGTCCTGGCCTCGTCGTACTTGCGGCGGGCATGGGCCCAGCACGCCACCTCGAGCACGTGGCGGCCCTTCGCGAACAGGCCGTTGTAGCCGGCGTACGCGTCGCACTGGATGTAGCGGGGATTTTCTTCTGTTCCGATGTAGTCGCGCAGGAACGTTTCCGGCCCTTCGCGCCCGCGGCCCGGCGTGTAGTCGAAGACCGTGTAGGGTTGGTCTTCGTCGCCGACATAGGGCCAGAGATAGGCCTTGCGGGTGGCGCGCTTTTTTTCGGGATCCTGGACCTGCACGGGCGTGTCGTCGGTATGAATGACCTTCGATTGAAGCGCCCGCGCGGTCATGGCCTCGACCACGGGCTCAAGGACGAAGGCGCTCCGGATGACCCAGTCGCACAGGGTCTTGCGGGAGAGTTCAACGCCGTGGCGCTTGAGGATGCCCTCCTGCCGGTGGAGCGGCAGGTGGTCGCAATACTTGCTGGTGATGACGTGGGCCAGCAGGCCGGGGCCCGCCAGGCTCTTCTCGATGGGCTGGGCGGGCTTCTCGCCAACGGCCACGCCCTCCTGGCAGCATTTGCAGGCGTACTTGAGCTGCGCGTGCTCAATGACGTAGAAGGAGGCGGGCACGTATTCGAGCTGCTCGGTGAGCGTCTCGCCGATGCGCTGCTTCTGCGCGCCGCATTCCGCGCAGACCTTCTCTTCGGGCTTCACGTCATGCTCGACGCGTTTGCGGGGCAGGTTTTCCGGCAGGGGCTTGCGCCCGTGGCCCTTCTTGCCGGGCCTGGCTTCCTGGAGCGCCTCTTGCTCCGCGGGCGCCAGCGCCGCCTGCTCCTGCGCCCAAACCTCGGCGAAGAGGGCGAGCTGGTTCGGGTCCAGCCGCTCCGAGCGCGAACCGAAGAGGCGCCGCAGCAACTGCTCCACCCGCGTGGTGAGCTGGCGGTTATCCGCAGCAAGAGCCTTAATCAGCGCGTGGCACTGTTCGATGGAGTCGGGAAGTTTGGAGGGCGTGCTGGTCATCGTGGGGATTGGTTGAGTTAAATTCACTACTCAAACTACTGTACCACGATCACGGCTATCCGTTACACATCGGGCGGCCGAAACGCTTGAAGCGGCGCGCGCCGCGAACATCGATGCCTTCCAGCACCAGCGCAAGCTCCGCCGGTGTCCACGCTGCCTCCGCGTCCACCGCCTCCGGAAAGCGGAAGGTGCCCTCCTCCAGCCGCTTATACCAAAGCGCGTATCCGTCCCGGTCCCAGTAGAGGATTTTGACGCGGTCGCCCCGCCGGTTGCCAAACACGAACAGGTGGCCCGAGCGCGGGTCCGCCGCGAGGTGCTCCTCGGCCATTCGCGCCAGGCCGTCGAAGGACCGGCGCATGTCCGCCGGAACTCGGCACACAAAAATACGCACGCTCGGCGGCAGGCTCAGCATGCGCCCCCCTCCAGCGCCGAGACCACCCGGCGCAACGTTTCCGCGTCAAAGCACCGCGATACCCGCACGACCGCCCCGCTCCGCAGCGCCACCTCCACCCCCGATGCCGCGGGAGCCGTCACGCCCACCGGAAGGACTACCTCCGCAAACAACGCATTCGACCCTATTCCCACGGAATCCACCGGCCGCGGACCACCGGCCCCCAACAATTCCCCAAGCTCGCCTGACTCACGCAGCACCCGCCTCCAGCGGTAAAAGCTCTTGGCGCGAAGCCCGTGCTCCCGGCAGTAATCCGCCGCGCTCAGGCCGCTCAACCCCTGCGCCGATACATGCGCCACCCAGTGCGCGCGAACACGCCCCCGGCTCCCGCCAACCCGAACAGAATTTCCCACATCCATGACCAACCTCCAAGCAGATAGTTGGAGGCATCTTCCCACGATGCGCGGGACCGGCGGAAGATGTACTTCGCCGGACGGTTACGAGCTTCTCAAGTAGAAGCTCGATTTTCCTTCCGCATCTTGGGCAGCTTATACGTTCCATGGCGTGTTACCTATTAACCCTTCTGTAGCTTATTCTGGAATTCCACTAAATAGCCGGTGATTGATCTCGGACACTCTCTGCAAAAAAGCTAAGTATCACCCAATCGAACCATTTCACGATCAGCGCGTCAATTATGGCAAGTGTCGTCCTTAATATGTAATGCATTGAAAATATTTGACTTACATTTGATCGAGGTCGATCACCGGCTATTTAGCGAGCCATACGGTCTTTACCGCTGTCGCGAATGGAACCTATGGTGTTGTAACACTCATTGGTGCCACCACGGGTCTTCATCGTAGAGCCATCGATAAGCCTCCGTTGCCAGCGGATTGTCCCTTTCGAACAATCCATACGAGCACCGGCCATCGCGACCGACCGCTCACATCAATCCATTCACGATCGCCGTCGCAAACGAACCGGAAAAGTACTCTTTCAGCCAACTCCGGACGAAACTCAGATTGGTGTTCGTAGTCGTCAGGGTCCTCAGGCGCCCCAACGAGCATCATTAGACCCGAGCCATGAGCATTTGTTGGCCAATTGCCAAATCGCTGAACATACTCAGCTCCGGCCAAGGCCAAGCGTTGATACAAAGTAGCCACGCGCCCAGAAGTGCTGTCCCACAAAGTTACGCTTCTTCTCGCCGTACACCCGCGCTATGTGAATCGCGCTCTTGCCCTTGATGTAGCCCACGACCTGCGACACCGCATACTTCGGCGGGTTCGATATCATCATGTGCACATGATCCGGCAGCAGGTGCCCTTCTTCAATCTTGCACTCCTTCTGCTCTGTAAGGCGGCGAAAGACCTCCCAAAGGTGCTTCCGAAGTTCACCATATAAGACTTTTTGGCGGCACTTTGGTATGAATAGCACGTGGTACTTGCACACCCATTTCGAATGACTTAAACTCTCATAATCGTTCATCGCTGGACTCCTTTTCGTGTGCTTTGGCGGCTCACGATTCGGAGTCTTAGCGATGGACTACCGGAAATGTCAAACTGGGACTGCCTCCCCGGCATAGCCGGGGGGCTCCCACTTTGGACTAGAACGAAAAATGCCCCCAAGATTTTGGGGAATGTCCTGTCGTCCCTCGCCATTGACTTTGCGATTCAGCATTGGTTAGATTCAAAGTAGGACCGCCAGCCAATCGGAAATCGTCATGGACGCCTCTCGTCGATTTCCCTTCTACGCATGGGCCCGGTGGCAGAATCGGGGATTGCCGCCGTTTCAGAGACAACGAGTCTGGACTTCGCCCCAATACGGCCACCAGATTTCGGGAACTTGTCCATTTTGCCGGAGATTCGAAGGAGGAACCACCATGGTTTCGAACCGCATACAGCGCATCCATGTGTTATATGTCCTGTCTATACTGTGCGGCTGTTTCAGTGCCGCTGCGCTTCCGGAGCCCACCCGGGAGTGGTCGATTGAGCTGGGGGGTGAATTGGGAGGCTCGCCCACCCCCTACCCGAGCGCGGCACCGGACAGTGTTATCATCGCCACCGGAGGGCACCTGGCCCGTATTGACGGAAACGGCAGGGTTAGCCTGCGCATCGAATTCGGCCCCACGAAAGGCAGGGGCGGTGAAATCATGCCCGCATCCGCGGAATTGGACGGCGATCCGGATGAGGAACTGATTCTCACGCACAAGTCCGGAATTATTTATGGATTCGATGTGGCCGCGGGCGCGGTCCTCTGGGAAACGGATCTGGGTGACCGGTTCGAGCAATACGAGTTTGCCGTGGCGGGGGATGTGGACGGAGACGGTCTGGACGAAGTCGTCGTAACTTCGCTTTACGGTTGGGTGACGTGTCTGGATTCCGACGGTAGCATCGTTTGGCGCACCCGAGTGCATACTGTGGACAAATCGATATCGTCGGAGTTGTCCACGGCCGCGATCGGCGATATCAATAATGACGGCAAGGCAGAAGTCGTCTATGGCACGGCCACACACCACCTGATTGCGCTGGATCACGAAGGCCGCGTTCTTTGGGATAGCGTCCTGCCGCCGCATCAAATGAACCGTGCGCCAGTGCTCATTGCGGATGTAAATCAGGATGGAAATGTGGAAGTGTACAGCATGTCATCCATGCTTTCTCCGGGCAAGGGTCTCGTGTGCGTGAACGGCTCCGATGGCAGACTCCTTTGGACGGGGCTCAAGCTGAGTAAGGCGTATCTGGGGCGCAAGGTTATCCCGTTTGCCGATGGCTCTCTGGGCGTCATCGCTTGCGACAAGGGGGGCAACATCCACGCGCACCGTGCGGATGGATCACTTGCCTGGCATACGCGGGTAAGCGGGCGGGGGGTCTATTGGCCTCCCGCAGTCGCGGATCTAGATGGTGATGGACGCCAGGAGATCGTCGCCACGATTCGCGAAACATCCCTGGACGGCAAGGGCAGCAACTGGTATGTGCTTGACTCGGATACAGGACGGGTCCTGGGGAACTACTCCAACGCGAGCCCCGGCTATCCTGCCCCGGCGGTATGCGATATAGACGGCGACGGTGTTTTGGAGGTCCTCATCAATTCGAGTGGCGGCCGCCTGACGGCGTACACCTTTGGCGGGCCAGCCCCAAAGGAACCCGTGGCCGGTGGCGCGTGGTATGAGCCCCGCTACCGTCCGAAAGGTATACCTGCGGCGACGCAGGAAACGACTCCGGCGCCCGAGATCGCGTTGCTGCCACATGAGCCGCTCCCTTTGCGGTTTGGCAACAACGCCGTGGAGATTCGGTTGCTCCAGCCCGCAGGTCCCCGAGATTCTGTGGAACTGCAGTCGGTTGACCCCGGTGGCGTGAGGCGTGTCGAAGCCCGACCGATCACGCCCGGTACGCAAGCGGCCACGCTGATGCTGCCAGTTTCCGAGGCTGGCAAGTACCTATTGGCGGTCCGGCTCTTGAATCTGGAGACCGGCAAGGTGCTCGGCCAGCAGCAGCAGACGCTTCGCGTCAAGAACGTCCTGACCCCGATCGAGCGTGCAAGAACTCAGATTTCGGAGGAGCTGGACGAAGCACGGGCCGACTTTCTTGGCCGGGGCCTCGGAGCCGCAATACGCATGGAACAACTCCGAGGCGAGGTGGATACCTCGTTGGAGATGCTATCCGCAAGGATTGCCGCGGCATCCGATCTGAAACCGGCCGAACTGGATCGGCTGCTGGCCGATGCGGACGCTTACATGACCCAGCTCGACCGGTGCAGGGCGCTGATGGTGCTTGCGCGCGCGGAGGTGGAAGCGGAACGAGCGCCGGTGTTCGCCATGTGGCAGGATAGGGAGCCGTGGGATAACGCGGACCCGCTGGACGAGCTGCCCGGTAGTAGCGGGCCTGTCACGCTGAACATGTGGGCCTTCGGTAACGAATGGGAATCGGCCTGCGTCAACATCGTCAATCTCGCTCCCCATCCGTTGCGACTGCGTGTCGAGCCCGGCACTATTGATCCACTCACGAAGAGCGAAGGGCTGCAGCTACCCGATACAGCATCCCTCGTCCGCTTCCACACGACAGTGCCACTCCCGAGTGCCAATCGTGAACTCGTGCCCGACATGTTGCCGAGACTGGGAGATGGCCAGATCCTGGATTTGGCTCCCGGACAGGTTAAGCAACTCTGGCTCAACATAAGCACGCACACCCTTCCGGCCGGGGAGTACGAGTTGCGCTGGCCCGTGCGTACGCTGGACGCCCGTACGGATACCGCGCAGCTTTCGATCAAGCTCGACGTGTCGCCCGTGCGTTGCCCGGAGAAAAGCCGTTACCTGACCTGTTACTGGAGTCCGGCCACCCCCCGGACTATTCCGGACATGAACGAACATCTTGTCACCATGTGGCAGGGCATTCCCCTGCCGCCCGCGAAGGCGAACGCTCAGGGTGAGATCGTCGGTGAAATCGACTGGTCCGAACACGATGCGCTGGTGGAACAATTGAAGCAACCGGAGATTCTCTTCTATGGCAACGCGGAAGTGCCGGTGCCAGAGTTTCCTGAAGGGCTGACGGTGACCGATGCGCTCAAGCTCCAAGGGCAGCGGGCCTATGCCGAGCGCATGGTGGCTCACCTGTCCGAACTCGGTTTCGGTTACGAGGACTTCATGTTCTATCCCGAAGATGAACCCGGATTGAAAGGAGAGATTACCAGTTTCCTCGAGCACGCCCGCCGAAACAGGCTCATTGACCCGAAGATCCAGAATTATGCAAATCCGTGGGAATGCACATACGAAATGCTCCACGAGATGTGGGAAGTCACGGATGTCTGGCAACCAGGCATGGAAGTGCTCGAATTCCTCGGGAAGGAAGCTGTGGACATCATGCATCGCGGTGGCAAGCGTATTGCGACCTACACGCCCCCGGGCACTCCGCGAACCTTGCGGCCTCTTGGGTTCTTTCGTTCGCAGCCATGGCTCTCGCTCCATTGGGGTATCGAGGGGGGCGGCTGGTACACCTACCAGCTCAATGACCTGTTTCTAACGGGCGACTTGGGCGAGCCCGGTTACGGCGGTGTGCACGTGGACAGCCATGGCATCGTGCCGAGCCGGCGCTGGGAGGCGATGCGCGACGGTATCGAGGATTTCAACATCGTGTCGGACTTGCGCGATCTGGCGGAGCAGAAGGGGGATCGGGCTGCCCAGACTACGATCGATGCCGCCGTGGCCTTTGTTGCCAACCGTGTCTTAACCGGCGCGACAAGAGAGGCCGCCGAGTACGACTTCAGCTATGCCGAGTTCATGACCCATCGTGCGAAAATCCGCCAGGAATATGAACGTCTCCTGCTGCCATAGAAAAATGGTATCTCAGGTGAATGCCCCTCCAATGGTAGAGAACGCTCTCCCGTGCTTCAAATCACGGGGGGAGCGGAGCGTAAACATACCGATAGTTATCTTGCTGAGCGAGGAAAGCACAGCGCAATGTCGCTTTGTGAGCCACTCGCGAGAAGGCGTGCCGCTATGAAATTGAGATTCGGCAGAGTATCTGGAGTGCATCTCCGTATTGCGATGCTCTCCTTTCCGTTGCTCTTCACCACGCTTTGCGCAACGTGCGAAGACCGCCCCGAAAGCGGGGTTGCGGGCCCCTTTGGTCTGAGGTCGGTCATCGCTTATTATGGCGAGGGCACCCCGTCGCAGAACTTCGTCCGCGGGGGAAATTGGCGGGACTGGGTGCCCCGCGGCGGCATCGTCTCCCAGGGGGTTGTACACCACAGTTTCCTGCGGGAGAGCGTCGACAAAGCCTCCGACTTTCTGGCCGGGCTGGATTTCGGGGGCAACCCGAACCCCGTGATCGATATAGATGAGCTCGGTTGGGATTACGACGGGGGGATCGACCATCACGCGATGGCCATCTTGAGGGCCACCCATGAGAAGAGACCTGATCTGAAAATAGCCGTCTGGCAGATGCGGGGGCCCGTTGCACCGTTGATCGCCTCGGTCTATCGCGACACGGTTGAGATGGTCATGATGGAAACCTATACCGACCTCAACGATGCCTGGATGATAGCTTTCCAGCTCCAGGCGGCGAGGCTGAACGGATTACTTGATCGGAGTGTGGTGGCAATCGGACTGGGTTCGGAAAGTAAGGACCTCGGCGGCAGTCCATGGACGCGGACCCGAGAAGAATTGGAACAGCAGGTCCATCTGATCCGGTTTGTCGCGCCCGAATCGCCGGGCGTGGCTTTCTTCGGAAAATGGAAGTTGAAAGAGGACAATGCCCCCCTGACCGATGATCAGATTGAGGAGTTCTGCAGCGAGTTCCAACATATCCCCACGGACGGTCGACACCTGAAGCCCGACCTCTACGCGCTGGGAGAAACCTTTAAGAGACAATACGAGAAGCCCGCAATCTTCTGCTCGTCGTTCTACGTTTTCCCAGACTTTCACTCCGGTCATGACGGGGGGCCGTGGGGCCAGCCGCAGGATCCGCCGGTAGCCAGGGTGCTGATGTTGAACCAGGGCCGGCAGGCTGCGGGGGCAGTAAAGGTGCGGCTGCGAGACATTGAAAGAGGCGCGTGGGCCGAAGGAACCGTGGATCTTCCGGCCCGATCTGTGGTTGTGGCGGTGCTTCCCATCCTGCCCGGCACAGGATTCTGGGGTTGGGGCGGAACTTCCGTCATGGAAGTCACCGCTCCAGGGTGCGAAGTTTTCAACTTTCAAGACTACCGTAACCGCAAATAACAGGGAGAACGCTGCTTCCAGGGGGCGAGGATCCAAAACCATTATGCTTGGAGTACCTGTTATGCACGAGATGGGCCGCATCAGCTTGAGCGTTGCCAGAATCATATGTGTGGGCGGGGTACTTCTTATGTATACAGCCGCGGGTAGCGTGGAAGCGGCCGGCGAGCCGGCGATTACAGACACCACGTTTCCGCAATTCATTTCGGGAAAGGCGTCGCTGGACAGAGCGTTCCGGATCGCGATCGGGGACCTGGTCACGAATATCGCTCCGTATCAGGCCGGACTGCTCGACGGCAAGCGGCATGTGATTCTTGCGGGGCTCGACTACGGCACGCCGTGGACGCGTGATGCGGCCTTAAACACGTGGAACGGAGTAGGCCTGCTTTATCCCGATGTCACCCGCGACACCCTGTTGTCCGTACTTGAACGGCGGGACGGTAAGGTGTACATCGGCGACCAGTATTGGGACTGCATCGTGTGGGCTGTCGGTGCCTGGACGCAGTACTTGTACACGGGCGACAAGGCGTTTCTGTTGACGGCGCATGACGCCGTGAAGAACTCCCTTGCCTATCTGGAGGAGACGGAGTTCGATCCGGGCCTTGGTCTATTTCGCGGGGCGGCCTCCAGCAGCGACGGCGTGGCGGGATATCCCGCGCTTTATGCGGAACCGGGTGGATTCAGCGGGATCAGTGAGTGGCCGCAGAAGAATCCGGAGCGGCGGCACCCCGCTGGATTTGGTTTGCCGATGCACGCGCTCTCCACGAACTGCTTGTACTATCGCGCCTACGTATTGATCCAGTCCATGGCGATGGAGTTGGGACTCGCTGTCGACCCGCATTGGGAGGCACAGGCCAACGTACTGAAGCAATCCGTAAACGAACGGTTCTGGCGGTCTGACGCCGGGCTGTACCGCTACCTGGTGGATCCGTTCGGCGGCAGCGATTATGTGGAGTGCCTGGGCCAGGCCTACGCGATCCTGTTCGGTTTGTCGGACGAATCCCAGACGCGCCGGATTCTGGTGAATCAGTATATTGCTCCCGCAGGCGTTCCGGTCCTTTGGCCTACCTTTGAGCGGTACCGAATTCCCGACTTCAGAAATGCAGGCCAGAGCGGGTTCGGGCGTCACAGCGGCTGCATCTGGCCCCCTTTCGAGGCGATTTGGGCCACCACCGCGAAACAACACGGGCGATCGGACTTATTTCTGCGCATTCTGGAGAAAACGGCCGAGTATGCGTGCCGCGACAACCAGTTTGTCGAGATGTACCATCCCATCAGCGGCCTGCCCTATGGGGGCCTGCAGGAGGGGCGCCAAGATGCTCGAGCAGGAGACATCTACGGGGTTGTTGATGGCGCGTATCTGATTCGGGAGTGGACGGCGAAGGCTCGTCAGAGCTGGAGCGCCTCCGGGTACATCCGCCAGATTATCCACGGGTTGATCGGCATGGAATTCGGAACCGAAGGTATCGCATTTTCCCCGGTTCTTCCCGAAGGCAGCACCGATGTTCATCTCACGCACCTGCCGTATCGCAACATGATGCTTCACATTCACGTAACCGGGCGGGGAACGCGCGCGGCCCGATTCTCCGTAAATGACCATCCAATCTCGCAACCTTTTCTGCCGGCTGGAGGTCAGGGCGATACGGATATTCTTATAGAACTCGCGGAATGAGAGTTGAGAATCCTGTGGCCCCGGCTGCAATTCAGGTCGAACGGACACCTGCCGTCAATGAACACAGTCGAATTCCAGTAGTCTACCTGCGCCAGGATGCGCGAACACTCACATTGGGAGGACAGATGAGCAATCCAGAACGTAACAATTCAGATGCCGCAGTCGGCTGGTGGCAGCCCGTATTGTTTGCAGCCATGGCCGGCGGCCTGGGCTGGGGTATTCGCGGACAGTACGGCCACGAGACCGGAGCCATGATCGCGGGGCTCCTCGTGTGTCTGACGCTGGTATTCCTGCTCTGTCCCGGGGCCTCCTCACTGCAGGTGGTTCGCGCGGTGGCGCTCGGAACCATCGCCATGGGTTTCGGGGGGACGATGACGTATGGCCAGACGGTGGGCCTGACCCACGATACGCCTCTGGTCGGCAATTGGGCCGCCTTCCGCTGGGGCATGCTGGGCCTGGCGATAAAGGGTGGGATCTGGATCGGCTTCGCAGGTTTCTTTCTGGGCCTGGGGCTTGGCGGGCGACGCTACCGGCCCGTAGAGATGTTACTCCTGGTGGTGGGCATGCTGTGCGCGGTTTTCGTAGGGTGGTGGCTTTTCAACACGCCCCACGATCCCGAAAACATGCGACTGCCTTTTCTCTATTTTTCCGACCATTGGCAATACGAACCGGAACTGTTACAGAAGGTGGGCCATCGGTACCGGCCCGAGATCTGGGGCGGGCTGCTGGCTGCATTGCTCGCCGCGGTCGCCTACGCGAGTTTCGTGAAGAAGGACCGGCTGGCCAGGAACATGGCGTTCTGGGGTGTTCTGGGTGGCGCGATCGGCTTTCCGCTCGGTCAATGTGTTCAGGCAATACACGCGTGGAACCCGGACTTCTATCCCAATTCCATCGCGGCCCCGTTCACGAATTACCTCAACTGGTGGAATACGATGGAGACCACGTTTGGCTTCATCATGGGTGGTGTCCTGGGTCTTGGCCTGTGGCTGAACCGCCGCGGTATCGATATTGGACCCGATCCTGATGATCGGCCGCTGGGTATTCGCCTTGAGGCGGCGCTCGTCGTGATCCATGTGGTCCTGCTGAGCATGGTGCAGTTTGTGGGGGGAACGTGGATTGATTTCATCTACGACTTCGGAATCATGATGGGGCTGATTCCGCTCGTCGCTTGCGTTCGGGGGCGATATTGGCCTTACATGCAGATACTCCCGATAACGCTGCTGCCGATAGCGGGAAAGACCTTGAACATGTTGTCGTATCAGAGTAGCGAACCCATCAGCCCCGCTGCGGGCTGGCCGCTTTATTTCATAGCCCCCATGCTTGCCGCGACCGGGTTTGCCGTTTGGGCGGCCCGAAGAGAGTTTTCGGGGCCTGGAAAGCAGAGCTTCATACCCAATGCGCTGCTGTTTACCACATGGGTGTATTTCGGTCTGAATTGGGCATTCTTTGGCTATCCGTGGCCATGGGTCGCCTGGGGCGGGCGCACCGCCAATGGTATGATATTCACGATTTTTGCCGTAGGTCTGACCGCAATGGTTCTCGTCAACCGCCAAGTCTGGGAGCGCCGATCGGCCCAGGCCGTGACGAGACAAGGATAACGGGGGCTCCCCGGAAACCGAACGGCGCAATCGAATCGACACCGATCGAGTTTCTTGACCATACGGGATAGGCGTGCAAATTTCGGTACGAGTAGGCCATCCATTTCGATGTGGCACGGCCAGATGGTTCGGGCGCGGTCGGTTAGGCCGGAGCTAGGGTAGCCGTGCGCATGGTAGGGCAGGGTAGGGTTCAGTTATGGTTGAGGAGTGGGGGGATGTCACGCGTTACGCGCTTTCCCAGCATCCTGGACAGGAAACAAGTAGAGACCCGCGCGCAAAAATAAAGAAAAAAGCCGGGCGCTTGGCCCGTTCTTACACGCGTTCTTCGACCACCACCAGTGGGGCGCTTTCCGCTTCCGGTGCTTTGGCCTTGGTGGCGATGTACTCGTAGGCCCGCTGCAGGGCCACCATGGCTTTTGGGATGTCGTTGAAGTCCAGGCTGCTGGTGTTTTTCCATTCGCCCTGGGCGTCTTTGTAGGCGCGTTCGATGACGACGCGGTGCACCTCGAATGGTCTGCCGTTTCGTGTGGCGTAGGTTTGTGCCCACACGGCTGCGCTGACGGCGCCTACTTTGAAGTTTTTCTCTGGCCGTTTTCCTTCCTGGTTTTGTTCTTTCATGGTTTTTTCCTCCGGCCCGGTTGGGCCTCGTTTTATGGTATGAATTGGTCGAGCCGTTGTTGTTGGCGGCACGACGTGCAGACTGCTTCTGCCCTGTTGGCTGGGCGGAAGAGTCTGCGGCATTTCCAGCAGTATCTCATCATCGCGCACCCCCTCCGTCATCCTGGTTGCGTTGGTTTTGGTTGGAGTCTTGACGTTGCATCCTCGACTCGCATCTTGTGCAAGTGAGATCGAACCCGTTGCGCGGGGCGTATTTGTTGTTGCGTCGTGCGCCGCTTACCATGGCGTGCTCCAGCAGCTCTTGCCATACCATTTCGTGCAGGTGGTGCATTGCCTGCGGTGGATGACTTGGCCATCCCTGGCGCGTGTGCGGTAACCCCGCCACTGGCCGTAGGGGCTAACGCAACGCGGGCATAAGGGGTTGGTTATTGCCGCCCTGCTGGCTTTCGCGAATGCTTCCAACGCCTCGTCCAGGTAGAGCTGGCTTCGCGCTTCCGCCGCTTCGTCGACCTCGAAGGTCAGGGTTTGTGTTGCGGTTTGGGTTTGCGTCATGGTGTTCGTCCTCCGGGATTCTTTGTCCCGGCATGGCGTGGGCAAAGAAGCCGGAGCACCCCCGGCCAATGCGTCCAAACTTGTGTCCAGGGAACCGGGTGCGGTACAAAAGACACCGAATGTCAAGCAATGTGTGGGCAGGGTGTTATGCTGTCTACGCGAAAGGGGTTTGGAAATGTACAAGCAGCGACGCGTTCCCTCCGGTCTAGTGGTCTTTTTCACGCTTGCCATCGTTGCCGCGATGCGAGGGATTCCGGTGTTCGCTGAAGGCGTGGACCTCACGAACGCGGCCGTGGTGGTGCGTGGAAATACCGCGCCGCTGCCCGAACGCACGGCCGCCACGGTCCTGGTGGAGGAAGTGCAAAAGCGGACCGGAATCGCCTGGGAGAAAAGTAGACGCTGGCCCGAGTCCGGGTGGGCCATCGCGATTTCCTCAGGGACGGACAACCGGCTCGCGGGAAGGGCCGTTCCGCCGCAGGCAATGACGCAAGCTCCAGAGAGCTTTGGAATATTCACGGACCTCTCTGACCCGCAACGGCCCGTACTCTGGATTGCCGGCGCCGACGCGCGCGGGGCCCTGTTTGGCGTGGGACGCCTGTTGCGCATGGCGGAATGCCGCCTGGGCAATGTGCGGCTTCCCGAACCGCCGAGCCTGACGTCAGCCCCGCAGTACGCGATCCGCGTTCACCACCTGAACTACCAGGCCATCGCCAACTCCTACGACGCCTGGAGCCCGGAACAGTTCGACCAGTATGTTCGGGAACTTTCGTTTTTTGGCACGAACGGCATCGAGGGCCGGCCTTTCCACGACGACCGGCCCACGGTCAATTCCTACCCGCGTCGCAAGATGAGCGAAGACCTGAGCCGCATTTGCCAGCGGTATGGCCTGGACTACTGGATATATACCGTGGCGGATTTTGATTTGAACGACACTGCCAAAAGATCGGCAATGCTTGAGAACCATGTGCAGCTGTTTCGGGATTGTCCGCAGATAGACCAGGTGTTCTTTGCGGGCGGCGACCCCGGCAACAACCCGCCCGAACTCGTCATCCCGTATTTGGAAGAACTGGCCGAGCTGCTGGCCAGGCGGCATCCAAAGGCCAGGCTCTGGCTTTCGCTTCAAGGCTACCAGGCCGCATGGCGCGACAGCGTGTATGCATGGATGGACGAGCACAAGCCGAAGTGGCTCGGGGGACTCTGCGCCGGGCCGGGCAGCGAGCCGCTCTCCGTTATGAGGGCGCGCCTCGACAGCACCTACCGCTTGCGCGATTACCCCGACATCACGCACATCGTTCGTTGTCAATATCCTGTACAGTGGCTGGACCAGTCCATCGCGTTTACCCTGGGGCGCGAAGGCGTGAATCCGCGGCCAACCTTTTTCGCGAGTGTCATCCGGGAGACCGCCCCGTTCACCCATGGATTTGGCACATATTCCGAGGGCGTGAATGACGATGCCAACAAGGCCCTGTGGAGCCTGCTGGCGTGGGACCTCGACACAAGTGTCCGCGACGTCATGCTCGAGTACGGCAACGTGTTCTTCGGCGCGGACGTTGCCGAGGAAGCGGCTGATGGCCTGCTCGCGCTCGAGCGCGTCTATGAAGGCCCGCTGGCTACCAACGGAGGCGTGGAAGCGACGCTGGGGCTATGGCAGCGGTTGGAGGCACGGGCGCCGCATTTAGCGGGAAACTGGCGCTGGCAGATGTACCAACTCAGGGCCAATTACGACGCATACACGCGGCATCGCCTGATCTACGAGGAACGACTCGAGGAAGAAGCGAACGAGCACCTGTTGCAAGCCGATGCCCTCGGCGCCGATGCAGCGATGGACCGGGCCCTCGCCGTGCTGGCGAAGGCGGACACCGACCGCGTCCGGCCGGAGTTGCGTGAGCGTGTGGTGGCGCTTTGCGACGATTTGTTTCATTCAATTGGCCTGCAAACCAGCGTCGAAAAGTATGGGGCCAGCGGACCGGAGCGCGGCGCCGTGCTCGATTTCCTGGATTATCCGCTCAACGACCGCTGGTGGCTCGAAGACGAAATCGCCAAGGTCCGGCTTAGGACTGATGGGCAGGAAAAGCGTGCACGGCTCGATGTTCTCGCCCGTTGGGAGCACCCGGGTCCCGGAAGTTTTTACGACAGCGTCGGCAACATCGCGAAATCGCCCCGCGTGGTCCGCGGCCACAATCCCCTCGGGCCCTATGTGCCTGTCGCGGGTTTGGAAAGAAGGCCCGGCGGCGCCGGACCTGGTTTCATGTGGCTGGACGAAGGCGCCAGGCGCACGCGCCTCGCCTGGATTAGCGGCCAATGGCCAGTGGCCATGCGCTACACCGCGCTGGACCCGGCCGCGAGCTACGTACTGCGCACGGCCGGCGTCGGCGACTGTTTGCCCCGCGTGAATGGCGTCAGCGTGGCGCCGGAGGTATACGGAAAGGAGTTCGGCGACATCAAGGAGTTTCCCGTGCCCAGTGCGTTGTATGCTGAGGGAAACATCACGCTCACTTTTGATCCCATTAGCGAGCCGGGCGTCAATTGGCGGCATCAATCCAGGCTCTCCGAGGTGTGGCTGATAAAGCAGTAGCCAGGCCCTCGGAAAGGCCGGCGGAATCGCTAGCGGTTTCTAGTAATGTGCATATTTCGGCGCGGGTAGGCCACGCGTTTCGGGCGCGGCCAGTCCTCCGGAGGGGGTTCGGTGCGCATGGCAGGATGGGGTGTGGTTATCGTTGTGGAATGAGTGGAAGTCACGGGGTGCGCGCTTTCCCTCGGGGCGTAGCGACGGTGGGCCGCTCTATTCTTGTACATGCTTTCGTAGCTTCGTGAGAGATTCGCTGTTGAGGGATAATCTGTAGGTGAGATAGCTCTTGCCCGAGCCACTGCTGAGTACGTCATGGTGCTCGCGAATCCACTGGCGTCCGGCCATGGAAATCACGAGGGACTTGTCGAGTCCTGGGGGATGGCGGAACTCCACGTCCTCCAGGGTGGCCGTGAGGCGCAGTCGGGCGTGCTTCAGGCGCAGGCGCGGGCGTGACCGGTTTCCCTGGCAGACGTTTTGGCTATTCCAGTGGCCGGACCCGGAGCACTGTAGCGGTCTGTGCTGCGACTTCCCAGTGGACCGTCTCGCCAAAGGAGGTAGTGACCGAGCGGTCGGAGGGGGGATACTCCTGGATAACCCGATAGTCACCGGGTTGCGTCAATCCAATGCTTTCTGCGGTCAGTGCGAACTCGCCGGGCAAGGGTTACTGGACCGTTCACATTGTGGGCGCGGAGTTGGATTCCAACAGGATCGTGCCCCTCTACCAGCGGCTCTGGTCCTGTGATGCGCCGGACTTCGTGAGCGAAAACGAGGGGATTCTGCGCGGCGTGGACGCGGTCATGCGGCATGTGGGCAATAACGGTATCTAGAGCCTGCCCCATTTTTGGGTATTTTTGGAATAATTACGCTGCCTTTGCGTTCGTCGGGCTTTCATCAGAGAATCCGGAGGCGAGTGCGTCGGTTTGTGTTGGCCTGATTGTGCGGTTTT
>JBIJDL010000430.1:0-5555 GCA_044344195.1 Candidatus Hydrogenedentales bacterium | reverse complement strand
TCCGCCCCACGGAAAAGGCCGAAGTCTACTTCCGGATCACGCTGACCAACAGCATCGTTGCCAGCATCAATACCACCGGCAGCGACGGTGAACTGCCCACAGAAGAAGGCTCCCTCGCCTTCACCACCATCAAGTGGGAATACACCATGGTGAAGCCGGACGGCAAGATGGGCGATACCTTCAGCTCGACTTGGAACCGTTTGACCAACCGCCAGACCTGATCCACGGCGATTTGAACATGCATGACCGCGACCGGGCTTGCCGTGGGGCAAGCCCGGCCGTGTTGCAATTCCACGAAGGGCCGGGAAACGGGACGCTGCGATTCCGCCCTTACCCCTTCGCTCCCCGATTGAGGCAATTCGCGCCTTGAATTCGAAAACGAGGTCACTCCGTTGTACGTCCGCTACCTGCCATCGCTGATGGACCGCCTGACCGACCAAGAGCCGGACCGGCGGTTGGAGGCCCCGCGCCCGCAGGCTATGAGTTTTCAGGAATACCGGGCCGGCTTCCAGCGGGATCTCATGCGACTCCTCTCCTACGGGCTTCAGCCGGAGCTGGCCGAATACGCGGAACATCCCGAGGTGCAGCGTTCCGTGTTGAACTACGGCATGCCCAACCTCCTCGGTATGGCCGATGTAGCCATGAAGCCCCAAATGGTCGAGCAGGCCATTCGGGAGGCCATCACGCGATTCGAACCTCGGGTCAACAGAGAAACGCTGCGTGTCCGCGTCTCCCCGGTGGAATCCGCCAGCGATACCGCCATGCGCAACCTGGACATCGAAATTAACGCGGAGCTTTGGGCCAAGCCCTACTCCGAAAATGTTTACATTCTCACCAGCGTCGACATGCATAAGGCCAGCGTGGTCGTAAAGGAATGGCGCAATGGATAGAATCTCCAACAGCCGCCGCCGCCTGGACTACTACAACGAAGAATTGCAGTACCTGCGGGAAATGGGCGAGGTCTTCGCGCGGGAGAACCCGAAGGTGGCGGGGCGCCTCGGTCTCGATTCCTTCGAGTGCGCCGACCCCTACGTCGAGCGCCTTCTCGAAGGCGTTGCCTTTCTCACCGCCCGCGTGCGCATGAAACTGGATGACGAGTTTCCCAACTTCACCCAGAGCCTGGTGGAGACGGTCTATCCCCACTATCTTTGCCCCACCCCCTCCATGACCGTGGTCCAGTTTCAGCCCGATTACGCCGAGCCGTCACTGGCCGAAGGGGTAACCATTCCACGGGACTCCGTACTCCGCAGCGGCGGCGGTATCGGCGACGACTACTCGTGCCAGTACCGCACGGGCCACGACGTGACCCTGTGGCCCATCGTGCTGACCGAAGCGGAGTACTACACCCGGGAAATCAGCTCCCTCGGCCTCCCCGATCGACGCGATGTGAGCGCGGGTATCCGCCTCCGTCTGAAGACCATGGGCGGGTTGCTGTTCAGCGACATTGATCTGAACAAGCTCACCCTCTTCATCCGAGGCGGCGGCGATGTGGGGGCCCGGCTCTACGAAGCGATCTTTTCCCATGGCGTGGGCGTGGTCATGCGGCCCACGGGCACCGCCCCGGCCTGGCAGCGTACGCTTTCGGCCGAGCGGATACGCCAGGTGGGCTTCGGCGACGACGAACATCTCCTGCCCTACGGCTCCCGCTCCTTTCAGGGTTACCGTCTGCTCCACGAGTTTTTCGCTTTTCCGCAACGCTACATGTTCTTCGAAATCGGCGGGCTGAACAAGTACATCGGCAGCGCAGTCACGACGGAGCTCGACATCTTCATCCTCCTCAAGCAGGGCGATCCACGACTGGAAAATGAAGTCGCGGCGAATAATTTCGTGCTCAATTGCGCCCCGGCCATCAATCTCTTTCCGTTGGAACCCGATCGGGTGGATGTTTCGGACACGGTATCGCGGTTTCACATAGTGGGCGATCGCACCCGCCCCCTGGATTTCGAGATCTACCAGGTCAACCGTATCACGGGCCACGGAACCCACATGGGCGACCGCCAGGTTTTCGAGCCCTTCTATTCCGCCAAGGGCTACGATTCAGAGAGTCGCGCCTACTTTTCGACCCACCGGATGCCTCGCCGCCTTAGCGAACGCGAGTTGAACCACGGGACCCGCTCGGGCTATTCGGGAAGCGAGGTCTATGTCTCCCTGGTGGATGCGAATGCCGCGCCCTACAGCCCGGACATCCGCCAGCTCGCCCTGGAAACCCTGTGTACCAACCGGGACCTGCCGCTGCTCATGCAGACAGGCGTGTTGAACTCGGACTTTACCCTGGATGCCCACGCGCCCGTCGAAGGCATTCGCGTCGTGGCCGGACCCACTTCGCCCCGGGCTTCCCTGGCCGAAGGCGCCTTCACCTGGCGCATTATCAATCATCTTTCCCTCAATTACTTGTCCCTGATGGACACGGAAGAGGGCGATGCCGCCTCCGCCCTGCGCGAATTGCTCGGGCTCTACGGATCCGTCGCGGACCCAGGCATCCGAAAGCAGATCAACAGCTTGCGCCAGGTGCGGAGCGCGCCAATCACGCGCCGCGTCGAGGGGCCGGGCCAGATCGCCTTTGCGCGGGGTCTGGAAATTCAAGTGACGATGGAAGAGGAATCGGTGGAGGGTGCGGGCACCTTCCTGCTGGGCGCAGTGCTCGAACGCTTCTTCGCCAAACATGTATCGTTGAATTCCTTCACGGAAACCGTGATTCAAACGTCGGAACAAGGAGAGCTTAAACGGTGGAAAGCGAGAATGGGACAGCGGAAGCTGGTATAAAGAGCCGTCTCGCGAAGAAGCCTGGTTCGGCCAATTTTTTCCAGGCCATCCGCCGGCTGGAGAGCGAGCAGCCGGGCAAGGCGCGCGTGGGCTATGCGCACCACCTGCACGATGACATCGTGCGCTTCAGCCAGCACATCGGACTGACTTTCGAGGCGGGCTCCATCGATTCCTTTGAGCCGGGCGAGGGCGGCGCGCCCCCGCGCATGAAGGTCAATTTCCTCGGCCTGCTTGGGCCCACCGGTCCCATGCCGCTCAATTTCACGGAATCGATTTACGAACGACTCCTCCATGACAAGGATCGGGCCCACCCCGAGTTCCTGGACGCATTGCAGAGTCGCATCATCGCCCTTTTCCACCGGAGCTGGGCCGAATGTCAGATGACCGCGTCCTACGAGCGCACCCGCCACGGCTCCTTCTCAAAATACGTTTCGAGCCTGGTGGGAATCGGCGCACCGGTCTTTCAGGAGCGCGACTCTATTCGCGACGATGCGAAGCGCTACTACTCGTCCTGGCTGGCGATGCAGACGCGAAACGCCGAGGGGCTCTGCGCGATACTCGGAGAATACTTCGGTACGCCCGCGGAGGTGGAGGAATTTATCGGGCAGTGGATCGAGGTGCCCCACGATTGCCGCTGCCGGCTGGGCGAGACGCGCCTCACCGGCAAAATCGGTCAGAATCTCATAATCGGCAAGCGGTTCTGGGACCGGCAGCAGAAATTCCGCATCCGCCTCGGGGCCATGGACTGGCAACGCTACCTCAGCATGCTGCCCTCGGGCGATCGCCTGGAGCACCTAATCGACTGGGTGCGCAACTACGTGGGCGAAGAGCTGGAATGGGACGTCTGCCTTGTCCTGCGCCGCGAAGATGTGCCTGGAATCTGCCTCGGCAGCCAGGGCCAGTTGGGCTGGACCACCTGGCTGAAGGGCAAGGACTATGAATTTGACCACGATCCCGCAGACTTGCGGATGGATCGAATGACCCTCGTGTCCTGGTTTCGCGAGTCGGCGCGGGCCCGGGCCTGACACATGGGGACGCTCGTGAAAATGAACGACAGGTGCTCACAACATGCCTAGAACACAAGACACCCGATGGGCCAGCATTGCCTCGCCGTTGGGAAAAGACAAACTGCTCTTCCGCCGCATGGCCGGTGTGGAGGAGTTGGGGCGCATTTTCCAATACGAAGTCGAGCTGTGCAGCGAAGACCCCAACATCACCTTCGATCAGATCATTGGCCAGAATGTGACCGTCCGGATGAACTATTCGGACTCGGGCGCGCGATTTATCAATGGCGTCATTAATCGCTTCGCGCGAACCCAGGAAGTCGAAGACCTGACCTACTATCAAGCGACCATCGTCCCGTCGCTCTGGTTTCTCACGCGCACCCGGGATTGCCGCATCTATCAAAACCAGGATGCCGTCGCCATCATCAAGTCCGTACTCTCCGAGCAGGGTATTTCCAAAGTGGAATACAAGCTCGGCAGTGTCACGTATCCCAAGCGCGAATTCTGCGTGATGTACCGCGAGTCCTACTTTGATTTCATCAGTCGCCTGATGGAGCAGGAAGGTATCTATTACTACTTCAAGCACGCAGACGGTGTTCACACCCTTGTGCTGATCAACGCGTCCAGCCTCCACGAGGCCATCCCCGGCTACGAGACCATGAAGTTTGTGCTGAAGGACAAGGGTTCCATCGAGCAAAACAGCATCTTCTACTGGATCGAGATGGGACAGTTTGAGAGCGGTCGCTTCGCCTATGCGGATTTCAATCTCAAGACACCCAAGAGCGTCCTCATGGCCCAGTCCGAGATCGCGCGGCCGAACGCCAAAGCCAATCTGGAGCGCTTTGACTACCCCGGCCAGTTCACGGTGGCGGCGGACGGCACCAGTTACGCAAAGAACCGCATTGAAGAGTTTCAGGCGGACTACCAGACCTTCCGGGGTGAATGCGTGATTCGCGGCACGGCTTGTGGCGCGCTCTACGCCATGACGGACTATCCGCTGGCGTCCCAGAACACGGACTACATCATCACCTCCACGACCATCAACGTGGTGGGGGAGGATTACACCTCCACGCCCATCGAGGGCCAGAAGCTGGACCCTTTCAAGTGCAGCTTCACAGCCATCCGAAAAACGGCCCAGTTCCGCAGTCAGAGCCTGACCCCAAAGCCATTCGTCCATGGCCCCCAGACCGCCATTGTCGTGGGCCCCAAGGGGGAGGAGATTTATACCGACGAGTATGGGCGTATAAAGGTCCAGTTTCACTGGGATCGCTATGGGAAAGCCGACGCCGACAGCTCCTGCTTCATACGCCTCGCCCAGTCCTGGGCAGGAAAGAACTGGGGGACGGTCGTCCTGCCCCGGATGGGCCAGGAAGTTGTGGTGGAGTTTCTCGAAGGCGACCCCGACCGCCCCATCGTCGTCGGTGCCCTGTACAACGAGGAAAACAAACCGCCCTACGCCCTGCCGACCAACATGACCATGTCGGTCATGAAAAGCAGCTCCAGCAAAGGGGGCGAGGGCTTCAATGAAATCCGATTTGAAGACAAGAAAGACAGCGAGCAGATCTTCGTTCACGGCCAGAAGAATTTCGACAAAAGAATTCTGAATGATTCCTTCACCTGGATCGGTAACGACCACCACCTGCAGGTGATCAATGATCGCAAAGAAAAGGTGGATAACGACAAGCACGAGACCGTGGGCCGGGATCACATTGAGACCATTACCCGCGACCATAGCCTGACGATAAAGGGCAAAGAAGCAATCAAAGTCACCGGCACCCACAGCCACAC
>JBIJDL010000429.1:0-5562 GCA_044344195.1 Candidatus Hydrogenedentales bacterium | reverse complement strand
CGCGGCCGGTCTTCGGACCGGCCGCGTTTCTTTTGGGTCCGGGGGGGACCGTCCCCCGTTTTAAAAGCGCGGGACGGTCCCGTCGTTGCGCTATACTACGCCCCCGATGCCTCCCCACGTAGAAAGCCTTTCCCATGTTCCATGACTTCATCGAGCCCGGCGTTCCGGTCGTGCTCTTCTGGATCTTCGTTTCCGTCGCCATCATCATCCAGGGCATCAGCAAATCCGGCTTCGCGGGCGGTGCCGGGATTCTGTCGTTGCCGTTGATGATGCTGGTGATGCCGGTGGACAAGGTGGCGGCGACGCTGTTGCCCCTGCTGATCCTGTGCGACTTCAACGCGATCTACCACCACCGGCACAACAAGGACTGGACGCAGGTCATGCGGATCTTCGTGCCTTCATGCATCGGCATCGTGCTGGGGGCCCTCGTGTGGTGGAAGATCGGGCGGGAGGGCGTGGAGTTTTACAGCCTCCTGATCAAGCGCATGGTCGGGGTGATCGCCATCATCTTCGGGCTCTACATTGCCGCGAAGGATCGGTCGATGGCCTGGGTGGCGCACCACAAGGCGGGGCGGAAGACGGCCGTGCTGGTTGGCATCGTGGGTGGATTCACGTCCACCATTGCCCACGCCTCCGGGCCGATCGTGAGCCTGTACGTCTACTCCCAGGGCTTCAACAAGACCCTCTTCGTGGGCACGGTGGCGTGGACCTTCACGCTGATCAACCTGACCAAGCTGCCCTTCTATGCCTGGGCCGGACTGGTGGACACGAGCGTGCTCTGGTTCGATGCGTGCCTCGTCGCGCTGATCCCCGTGGGCTCCTGGCTGGGCCACTGGATGCACCACCGGGTGTCGGAATGGTGGTTCAGCCGGATCATCATGGTGCTGACCCTGGTGGCGGGCGTGCAGTTGTTGTTTGACGTGCAGGTGATCCAGTGGGCGCTGGAGTTGCTGGTGCGCTAAGCGGGACAGACCGCAACTCATACTCCGGTGATTTCCCGCTGATTTCAGGGACAACAGGGACTTCAGAGACGGCAGTAAAAGAAGCCCTTAACGATATCGCTGTTGTCCCTGTCGTCCCTGCTGTCCCTGCTGTCCCTGCAACCCCCGAAGGGCGCCAGCGGTATGCATCGCGCCCCCTAAGGTATACGCGCCCCCAACCCGCGCCAACCTGGAAGGATCTATCCCGTGGAAATTGAGACGCCCCGCCTGCGGTTGCGCCCCTGGCGAATGGAAGACAAGCCCGCACTGCTGCGCCATGCCGACAACCCGAACGTTTCGCGTAACCTGTTCAACATGTTCCGCTCGCCCTACACAGAGGCCGATGCGGATGCCTGGCTTTCGGCCTGCCTGGCTTTGGAGGGACCCTGCGTAAAGTTCGCGATCGAGATCGAGGGTGAAGTGGCGGGTGGGATCGGCGTTCAATCCCGGGGAGATGTCCTGGCGAAGACCGCCGAGGTCGGCTATTGGCTGGGCGAGTCCCACTGGGGCTGCGGCTACATGACCGAGGCGCTTCGCGCAATCGTGGTTTATGCGTTCGAGACCCTGGGCTATCACCGGCTGGAGGCGGGCCACTTCGGCTGGAATCCCGCCTCTGGACGCGTGCTGGAGAAGGCGGGCTTTCAACTCGAAGGTTGCCAGCGCGAACGATTCTTCAAGAACGGCGAGTTCACCGACAACCTGATCTATGGGTTGCTGCACGACGAAGTCGCTTAGTAAGCAGCCAGGCGCTCATCGGACGGATCAGACGGATCGGACCGATCGGACCGATCGGTTGATCAGATCGGTCTGATCCGTCTGATCTGTCCGATTGGCACCCGCTGTCAACTGTCAACTGTCCATTGTCCACTGTCAACTGCTAAAATACGCCCCATGACCTTCGGCTCCCCCACATTCTGGCGCTTTCTCCGCTACGCCCGCCCCTACCGCTTTTACATTCTCGGCTCGGTGGCGACGGGCGTGGTGAAGTTCACCCTCGCTCTCCTGCTTCCTTTTGCCATGGGCTATTCGCTGGACCATATTATCCTGGCGAACATCCCCGGTGACGAGAAGATGAGCCGACTCCTCCAGATGTCGTGGATTCTCATCGCGGTGTTCGTCGCCCGCATCCCCATCGCTTACTACCGCTCCTACTGGGCGGAACTGGCGGGCAATCGCACGATCTTCGACATCCGCAACGCGCTTTACGCCCACGTGCAGTCCCTCGGCCTCGCTTACCACGCGGGCCAGCGCACGGGCGCCACCACCTCGCGCCTGACGAACGACATCAACCAGGCCCAGGGCATCCTCGATCGGGGCGTCATGTCCGTGGCAGTCGATTTCATTTTTCTTGTGGGCGTGGTGATCTTTCTCTTCTTCAAAAACTGGCAACTCGCCACCGCGAGCCTTTTCACCCTGCCCATGTACGCCCTGGTCTTCGGCCTGCTCAATCCGCGCCTCCGCGTGGCTTCCCAGCGTTCCCTGGATGAAATGTCCCACCTTTCCGGCGAGATCAACGAAAAGCTCACCGGCCACAGCGTGGTCATGTCCTTCGTGCGCGAGCGCTCCGAGCGGCTCCGCTTCATGAAGCTGCACCGGAAGTATTACGACGAAGTGATGGTGCGCACCCGGATCCACGTCTCCATGTTTCAAGTGGGCGAGTTCTTCACCATGGTCGGCCCCCTGGTCGTTACCCTGGTGGGCACCTGGCTGGCCGTGCATGGCTCCCTCACGCCCGGAGAGCTGGCGGCCTTCAGCGGCTACCTCGCCCACCTCTATCTGCCCACACGCCGCCTGGCCGACGCCTCCGCCGCCGTTCAGATGCAGCTCGCAGGCATGGACCGCGTCTTCGCCATCCTCGATGTGCAGCCCGACATCGCCGACGCGCCCGACGCCAAGCCCCTCAGGCTGTCCGAGGGCCGCATCACCTTTGACGACGTACACTTCTCCTACCTCGACGATCAGCCCGTGATCGAAGGAATTTCCCTCGACGTGGAGCCCGGTCAGGCCGTGGCTATCGTGGGTCGCAGCGGTGGCGGCAAGAGCACGCTGGTGAAGCTCGTGCCCCGATTCTATGACGTCAAGAGCGGCGCGATCCGAATCGACGGCCAGGACATCCGCGAGGTCACGCTCCACTCCCTGCGGGAAAAAATCGGCATGGTGATGCAGGACGCGATTCTATTTGGCGGCTCGGTGCGCGAGAACATTCTCTACGGACGACGGGGCGCAACGGAAGAAGAGATGCTCGAAGCCGCGCGCATGGCCCACGTGGATGAATTCGTGGACGAATTACCCAAGGGCTACGACACCCTCATCGGCGAGCGCGGCGTGACCCTCAGCGGCGGCCAGAAGCAACGCCTGAGCATCGCCCGGGCCTTCCTGCGCGACCCGGAAATCCTCATCCTCGACGAAGCCACCTCCAGCCTCGACTCCCACGCGGAGAACGTGATCCAGGAAGCCTTGGAACGCCTCATGAAAGGCCGCACCACCCTGGTGATCGCGCACCGCCTCGCCACGGTGGTGGACTGCGATCGCGTGGTGGTCATCGAAGATGGCCGCATCGTCCAGGACGGCACCCACGACGCCCTCATCAACGAAGAAGGCCCCTACCGCGCGTTGTGTGAAGAACAATTCGGCGCGGTGCAGTTGGAAGATCTGGCGGGTTAAATCGCGAAAAGTAACTCATCGGACTGATCGGTCGGCTCCGACCGATCAGTCCGATCAAATTACTGGGTGAAATTAAAGTCCGATGCTCTTCTGGACATCTTCCACGGTAAACGCTTCCATTTCGCCCCGATCATAAGCTGCGATGCGGTCCAAAGCTTCCGCCAGCCATGCCTTGTCGATCACTTCCCTCTGATGGGGGCTGAAACTTGCCAGGAGAGTGTCCAGAATCTCCAGTTGCCCCTCACGAGAAAGGCCAAGAATCTGCTTTCTCAATTCATCCAAATCGCCCATCATGCTGCTCCTGATGCAATGGCCCGTGTTTCATGAACGCAGGCCGGTCAATTCGAAATTCAAGCGTCACTTTCGTATGATACAGAATCAACACACCCGTTAGCATAGGAAGTCCGACCATGGCGAAGCCAGACAAACCCGTATCCCGCACCAACCGGATGGGAAAGACCTATTACCTCCATGCCGCGACCACAAAGAAGGGCGCGACGCGCTACGTCATGAAAACCACGCGAGCGGGGGCGCTCGATGCAGTGCCCGACGGCATGGAAATTGTCGAAGGCCCCAACGGCGAGGTCTCCGCGCGCAAGATTCAGGCGCGGGAGATCAACCCCCTCGAGATCCAGCTCATCGAGGCGAAGCTTGCGGCACTGGGCCTTCGGGGCTATCGGGTCGCCGAGAAAGGCCCCCATCTCACAGTCTACGAACCGTGGCGCTCCGCCGGGGATCTTCAGGAGCTCGCGGATTCCTTGAACGGTGCGCGCATGAGCGAACTGAGCATCCTCTCCCGAATGTTTCCCGATGGTAACCCCTTCCTCGACTCCGCCCGGGAGTCGGTGCCTCGCGCTGAACTTGGGAGGTCGGATTCGCGAATCGACGAGATGCTGGACACTTCGCGTGTGGAGCCGGTGCTTCGATTCACGCTGGAAGACAAGGCGAAGCGGATGTTCAGCGTGGATCGCATGACCTATCGCGGCAGCGGCGGCTGGCATTCGCTCTCCTGGAAGATGAGCTTGCAGAAAGCGGCGGAAACGTATCTCAAGCATCTGGGCAAGGAGAGTTTTTTCGAGTTGATGTAGCAGCCCTTGGACCATTTTGACCCGAACCGATTAGAGATTC
Organism: Candidatus Hydrogenedentales bacterium; assembly: GCA_044344195.1. Lineage (GTDB taxonomy): Bacteria > Hydrogenedentota > Hydrogenedentia > Hydrogenedentales > JAEUWI01 > JAEUWI01. The sequence continues at coordinate 790 of JBIJDL010000429.1, read as the reverse complement.
CCCTGTGGTACAATGCTGACGAGCCGGATAGAGCGAGGAAACCGTCCGCCACAAAATCCGGAAGGGAACCTGTCCGGTTCGGCGTACAATTGAGATACGTACTTCAGAGGAGACTCCCTGTGGAGAGCATAAGGAAACAAATCTTAACTGACGAAGACGGACACCCGGTGGCGGTCCAGATTGCCTACTCCGATTGGGTGCTTCTGGAGTCTCGCTTGGCGGAGAACACCGCCCCAGTTGCCAAGGGGGGCGATTTGAGCAAGCACTTCGGTGTTATGTCGCTCCGCTTCGACCCCATGGAGTTTCAGCAACGGGCGCGTAGCGAATGGCCGTAGGCCAAGTGCTCGATACCAATGTCGTGCTCTACCATCTTGGCGGACGGCTGGCGGAGCCCATTGGGGGCGGGCAGTGTTGCGTGTCCATTGTCACGCAATTGGAACTCCTGTCCTATCCGGACATTACTCCATCGGAAGAATCATTCATCCGCGCCTTCCTTACGGATCTCACCGTTGTCGATTTGAGTTCGGAAATCTGTCAGTCAACGGTCTATCTCCGCCGGGCCTATCGTTTGAAGCTTCCCGACGCTATTGTTTGCGCCACCGCCCTCGCGCTGAATGCGACGCTTTTGACCAATGACAAGCAACTTGCGGCGGTATCCGAAATCCGCATCGAGCGTGTAGCCCTCAGTTCCCAGGAAGGAAAGGGTGCCCCCTAACCTCAATTGGCAACGGACAAGAATGGGAGGCATTGTGATGAAATCGATTAGAAACCCGCTTCTTGTACTTGACCG
>JBIJDL010000427.1:0-5572 GCA_044344195.1 Candidatus Hydrogenedentales bacterium | reverse complement strand
AGGTGAATGCGGTCGGGGCGGGGCGAGGAGTTGGGACATGCCCGAAAACTTTCGAGATTATGTGGACCCCGTGAGCCCGAAGGCGGCTATCGACCGGCTGGAGCACGACATGGGCGGGCCACCGGTGATACCCCCCCGGACTGGACTGCACGGCAAGGTGAAGGGTATCCGTCGGGGGCAACAGCATAAGGAAGGCAGCCACCGGCTGGATATTACGGTGGGCGGTGAGGAGACTACGGAGATAATTGTCCGCGTTCCCATGGGTGCCTACGCGGGTTGGGAAGGCAAAAAGGTCATCATGTATCTGGACGAGTGAGCCGGGCGCTTTGATTGCGCGGGCGAACTCCACCACCAATTGAGGAGCAAGCATGTTTTTTTCGGGTATCAGTGACGAAGCGGGCCAGCCGATAGAGGTTCAGATCAAGGCCCACAAGGATTTGGGCTGGAAGCACCTTGAACTGCGAATGGTCGATGGTACGAACATCACCCAGTTGTCCGACGAGGCCTTCGCGGCCGTGAAGTCTGCGGTCGAGGCTGCGGGCATGAGCGTGTCGTGTTTTGGCAGCGCCATCGCCAACTGGGCGCGCCCCATCACCTGCGATCCGCAGATCGACATTGACGATCTGAACCGGGCGATACCCCGGATGCAGGAACTGGGCACGAAGTTTATCCGCGTGATGAGCTATCCCAATGATCCCACGAATCCCATCGACGAGCCGGCGTGGCGCAAGGAAGCGATCGCCCGGATGAAGACGCTGGCGACAATTGCGGAAGACGGCGGCATCGTGCTGGCGCATGAGAACTGCAGCGGATGGGGCGGTCTCTCGGCGGAGAACAGCAATATTCTGCTCGGCGAAGTTGCGAGCCCGGCGCTGCGGGTGGTGTATGACACGGGCAATCCGGTGAGCTACAAGCAGGATGCGTGGGAGTACTATCAGGCGGTGCAGGACCACATCGTCTATGTCCACATCAAGGACGCGAACATTGTGGATGGCGAAGCGGTCTACTGCTATTGCGGCGATGGCCAGGGCTTCGTGCGGGAGACGATCAGCGATCTGCTGGCGAAGGGCTATGACGGCGGATTCTCTATCGAACCTCACCTGGCTGCCGTGATCCATACCGGCGCCACGACGGACAACAAGGACGAACTCTACAACTCCTACACGGAGTACGGTCGCCGACTGATGGCGATTGTTAAAGAGGTGAAGGCCGCTCTCTGAGCCGGTCGCGATTTTCCACCCTCAGACGCCGTGCGGGCATGCCCGTGCGGCGTCTTTTCGTTCGACACGTTGCCGCGACTCAGCCCGCGGTATCGAGGAGATCGTGGGTCTCGGGCAAGGGACTTCCGGCGTGGTTCACGCTCACGCGATCGTAGGCCTCAATGAAGGAGCGGTAGACCACGCCCCCATCGTAGCGATCGGCGATCAGTGGCAGGCCCTTTTTCTCGATGTCGCTCGCGAGTTGGGCGATGTCGTCGTGATAGCCTTCGCCCAGGGTGCCACGGAGCTCGTCGAGCACACCCGCCAAATTCTCATAGTGCCGGACCGGCTCCTCGTTTTCACCGTAGGTTGCCTTGGCCGCTCTGGCCTCCTGCATCCGCTCGAAGCTGTCCTGCAGGATGTGGGCCGGATGACTCATCTGGGGAAGGTAGAGGGGATCCGTATTCGGCTCGTCGCCGGGAACGACGGGCACTTTCGCATCGCGGTAGCGCTGCGAGACTTGAACTTCATCCACCAAAGGCCGGTGGCTGGCTCCATCCACGTACATGACCAAACCCTCCATTGTTTGGTACCAACTCTATTTTACGCCAATTCGTATATCGGCAAATAATCGCCTGGACTTTAGCGCGAGTTGCGTGGTCTATACCGAAACAGCACAAACCGGCGCAAGAAGCCAAGAACAACCGGTTTCGATTATCGCAGCTCTACGCCGCGTGACCGGGTCTGGAAGTAGAGCTTCTTGAGCAAGTCGACGATGGAGGCGGCGGAATAGTTGGTGGAGGGCAGAGTAACTGTGCTGAAGGTGTTTCCGTCGAGCCATGCGTGGAGTTCGCCTTCGGATTGGGCGAGGGTGAATGGACTGAGACCATGCTGGCGCGAGAGGGAAACGCCGGCGGAGTAGTGCATGGCCTTGATCGACTCATCAACCTTTATGGCGGTTTTTGCTGTTTTTGGGTAGGATATGGCGTCGCTCGCGGCGAAGCGCTGCCCCACGCTCGTCTCGGTCTCCTGGGTCACGCCCAGGCTGAGTCCCCGCTTGCGGCTTTCCAGTTTGCACTTCTGCTGGATTCGCTCCAAGATTCTTTCGCCCAGTGCGCGGGTCTCCTCGGAGGTATGAAGCTCGGCATTGAGAAGGGTCTGGACCGCCTCATTCAGGCCATCAACCGACACAAACCCGAGCGATCGATCAAAATCAAAAAGCGGATCGATGCCATAGCGCACGGCGAGCAAGCCCAGTGGCCCGGAGAGACCACGGGCCAGCAGCCCTTCGAGGAAGCTGAAGCGCTCCTGAAGGGCGAGTCCGGCGATGGACACGACGTGGTCCAGCTTTTCCATGAAGCTCGACTCCTTGCCGGTCTCGTAGGCCAGTCGGGGCAGATTGATGGCGACTTGGTCGACAAGGGTCCACGCCGGTTGCCAGTGGGCGCGGCTGTCGCGGTTGGAAACGCCGCGGCTGAAGTAGAAGCGAACGGCATAGCCCCCCTCGATGAGGGTGGCGGCCTGGTTCAGGAAGACCTCCCCCGCTGGCTCCCTGAAGAAGCGCTCGTCGATGCCGATGCCGACGATGGGTACGGCGACAGGCAGGCCTCCGGAGCGCTGGAGTACTTCGAGGAGCTTCCAGGCGAGTTGCTGGGCGGCGTGCTCGAAGTCGCGATAGCACTTTGGGGTCTCCCCCTCTTTCGTTTCCAGGCCGACGGCGGGCACCTCGGCGAGAAAGTCGGGGACAGTCCAGTAGAGGCGGAGTTCGGTGCCGGTGCCGTCGCCGCCGTGGACCATGGCGCGGTAGGCGAATTCGTAGACGATCATCTGGGCGAACTGGGCCAATTCCTCGGGGGAATAGGCCGCAACATAGGGCGCGAAGTAGTAGTTCACGGCGTCCCAGGCGAGAGAGCCGGAGAAGTGGGCCTGGAAATTGGCGGTGGCCTTGGCGAGCTGCGCGAGAAAGGTGATGGCGTTGCGCGGGGGCGAGGCAAAATCGGGCGCGCCGGGGAGGCCGACACCGAACTGGGCAATCATGCCGGGTGACAAGAGCGCCTGGCGTAGTCGGTCAACCTTCTCGAGACCGTGGAGGTGGATGGCGCCCTGGAGGTGGGCCTCGCTTACGTGGGGCGAATAGACCCGGGCGAGGGCATACTCCTTCTTCACGGCACCGGCAAGTACGTAGTCCGTCTTGACGGGATCGCCGCCGGTGGTGGCATTGGTCAGGCCACGGATGATGCGTTCGCAATCGTAGAGCGGCACGCCGAGGCGCTGGTGGCGCTCGCGGTATTCATGGAGCCCGTGGGCCACGAGTCGGGCGGCGACGAGCTCGCGTACGAGGGAAGTGGTGAGGGTTTTGATCTCCGCAGCTTCGAGCTGCTGCTCCACCTCGGCCGCGACCAGACCGGCCATGGCGGCGTCGAGCCCGGTTTCCAGGACCAGGGCCTCCACGATACGGTCGCGGTTCCACGAGAGGATGGTGTCGTCACTCGTGCGGACGAAGAGCCCCTGGGTGCGGCCCGGGGCGGGTACGCCGCTGCGCTGGGCCTCTTCCAGTTCGCCGAGGAGGAGGCGCATGTCGCCCTCGCGGAGGCGGCGGATGCGTGCGCGACGATCACGATAACGCGCATAGGCAAAGGCGGTGCGAATGTGGGCCATGGAGATGAGGACGCGCTCCACGGCGTCGTGGATGTGATCCACGGTGGGCACGTGGCTGCCGAGCTGCTTCGTGAGATAAATGGTGACCGCGCGTGCGAGGCTGTCGGCCAGGTCTTCATCGTCGCCGCCGATGGATTGGGCGGCGCGAAAGATGGCGTTGGCGATTTTGGCCCGTTCGAAGGGGGCCTCCCTCCCATCGCGCTTGAGGACGGTCGTAAAGGGTTCCGGCGCGCCGACGAAGGGCAGAGGCAGCGACATCTGGGCATCGAAGAGCCCTTCCGGGTGGGGCCCGGCGACGTCGCGGTGCTGCTCTGCGGGATCAATGGCCATGAAATACTCGAAAACGGGCGTCGGGTGCGTGGAAGTGCGCCGGAGGGGCGCTGGGGAAGTTTAGCGGATTGAGGTGGATTGCGGCAAGGCGGGGAGGAATTATGAATTATGAATTATGAATTGAGAATAAAGTGGCTATGGCGAAGTCCGTCGGCGGAATCACGCCTGGCGTGTCTTCAGGTTCCGATGCCGCAACGTTGTGCGAGGGCGGGCAGGTACTCGTTCAGTTCGTGGTCCAGCATCTCGAGCTTGGCGCGCATGAGTTCTACGGCGGGGGCCAGCGATTTGCCTGCACCGTTACGGAAATCGAGTCGCGGGTCTTGCTCGACGACGGGGATGGCCGCGATGGTGTTGGCCTTTTCGTCGGCGAGCACGGCGCGCCACTGCTCGTAGTGGAGGCGCGCTTCGGCGAGTTCTTCGGGACTGTGCATGGGCAACTCGGCGAAGGCCCGAAGGAAGTCGCGGTGGCGGGCGGAGGCGTAGAAGTTCGCGTGGCTGCGGGCGGTATGGTAGAACCACCGCGCGGGCGATTCTTCGGCGCGAAAGGTGGGCATGCAGCGGGGCGGCACCAGGGGCCGGGCGGCATCGAGGGCGTCGACCGCGTGCTTCAGGGCCTCCTGCATTTCGCGATAGTAGCGCCCGAAGGTTTCGGCGTTTCCACGCACTGCGTCTCCCCGTGCGTCCTTCAAGACGTGCATGGATAATTTTCCATCGCTGGTGAAGCAGTCTGGCAGGGGCGCAGCGGGATCGGCGAACATGGGATGGGCGGGCCCGAGGTAGTAGGGTCCACTGAAGTAGGGCGGCTGCTCCGGGGACCAGGCGATGGCCTCCGAGACGCTGGCCCAGGCCTGGCGCAGGAGGGGTGCGGCTTCTTTCCCGGCGATGCGCTGGGCCAGGGCCGCCAGCACGGCTTCTTTCCCAGGTGCGGGTGTCCAAGCGGCGTATTTGTACACTTCGGCGCTGGTGGTGCCGTAGCAGGGCTGGAACCAGGGAAAGACCCAGGCGCCGTCCGCGCCGGAGGCCGCGAGGGCTTCGGCGCGATCATACCAGCGATCGAGACAAGGGATGTAGGGCAGACCGGGGGCCTCGAAGGCCAATTCGGGTTCGCTCTTCAGGAAGACGGGAATGCCACGCGCTTTACACGCCGCGATCTGGCGCTTTGCCCGATCGGTTGGCCCGATGAGATCGATGCTGTAGTCCCAGATGAGCTTGTTGACCCCGCCCTCTTTAATCACGGTCCCATCTTTCTCAATCTCCGTAAGCAAGGCGGTGCCCGGCATGAGCTTTTCAATGAAGCCGGACTGCATGTCGTCGGCGGACCAGAACATGCCGGCGGAGTAGGGCCAAGCCACGACGAGGGCTTCGGGGTTTGCCTGGCGCGCGGC